>JANXXV010000091.1 GCA_025350445.1 Bryobacteraceae bacterium
GGAGTTGCACCTAGACAACATTCTCCAGTGGATCTCCACATACGGCTACGCGGGTATCTTCTTCCTGCTGATTTTAGGTATCGTCGGCTTGCCCGTTCCAGACGAGACTCTGATGACCTACACCGGCTTCCTCGTCTACAAGGGAACCCTCAAATTCGCCCCAGCCTTCGCTGCGGCCTACTTCGGTAGCATCTGCGGGATCACCATCAGCTATTGGCTCGGCCGCAAACTCGGCCTACCGCTGGTCCATCGCTACGGAAAGTACGTACACTTCGGCCAGGCGGAACTCGACCGCGTCCACAACTGGTTCCATCGCATGGGCCGCTGGACGCTCACCTTCGGCTACTACATCCCAGGCGTCCGTCACTTCACCGCCTATGTGGCGGGAACGGCGGATATGCCATTCGCCGAGTTCGCGCTCTTCGCTTATTCCGGCGGCTTCCTCTGGTGCCTGTCGTTCCTCTCTTTGGGCTATGTCTTGGGCGACCGCTGGGAGTGGGCGCTCGCAAAATTCCATGCGGGCGCGCTGTACGCGGCCATCGCCGCAGGCGTATGCATAGCCGCGTACATCCTTTACCGCAGATTCGTCAAGCCATCGAAATGATCCGATCCAACTGCTGCGAAACTCGCCGAAGCTGGTCCGGCTGCTGCTTCGTATCGAAACTGATTTCGGGCGAGAGGAACCCCTTGTAACCGGTCTTCACCAGCGCCGCCATCACCGCTTTCCAATCCACATCGCCTTCCAGCAAATCCACAAAGCGGCCCTGCTCCGCACGGGCCGATAACTTATAGTCCTTCACATGGACCCGCTTGATCCGCGGCCCCAAAGTCAGAATCCAATCCTGCGGATACCCGAACTGCATCACATTGCCGATATCGAAATGTGTCTGCAACCAGGGGCTGTGAAACTGATCCACGAAGGCGCGCATTTCCAGCGGGCTCACCAGAAACTTGTTCCACACATTCTCCGGATTCAGATACACCTTCGCGCGTTCAGCCGTCGGGATGGCTTTCTTCAACTCCGAAGTAAAACGCTCCCAAGTCGTCTCGTATCCCACGTCCAGCCGGGCGCCGCTGCCAAGCCTGCCTGGATACAGCAGAAGGGCACCGCAGCCAAGCTGGTGCGCCACCTCGACCGACCTCACAATAGCCGCCACCCCGCGCGCGCGGCTCTCGGCCGAATCGCTGTTCAACGGATTCTTCTGCAGCGGCTCTGAAACCCACAGCGTCGCGATGGTGATTCCGGCATGGCGCGCCGCCTCCGCGGTCTTCTGAAGATCCGCGGCGGATGCCTCAAGGGGAACATCGGCGCCGATTCGCAACTCCATGGCATCGAAGCCGGCTTGTTTCGCCTGCGCGAAGGATTCCGCCAGCGGCTGGCCATCCGGGAAAATGATGGAGCAGATGCTCTTGATGAAGCCGTGTTTGTCAGCCGCCGTTCCGCGCGTGGGAAGTGCGGCCGCCCCCGCCAATGCAGCGCCTAACTCTCTTCGCGTAATCACCGGTCGATTCCACCGGCAACGCCGGCGGCGCGCGCCATCATGCGCTCCACCGAGCTCACGTTCAGCGCCCCGCCAAACAGATGCCCTTGCACCAGATCGCAGCCCGCCTGCCGGGCGAGTTCCAACTGCTCCGTATTCTCCACCCCTTCGGCGGTCACGCGAAGCCCCATATTGTGCGCCAGCATCACGATAGTCTCAAACAGTTGCGACCTCCCTTGGCCGGCTTCGATCTCATGCAGAAACGATTGGTCGATTTTCAATGTGTCCGCCGGCAACCGCCTTAAATAACTCAGCGAAGAGTAACCGGTTCCGAAATCGTCAATGGCAATCCGCACGCCCAGGCTCCGCAGTTCAGACATCCGCCGCGAGGATTGTTCCACGTCGCGCATCACTAAGCTTTCCGTCAGTTCCAATTCCAGATATTTCGCGTCCAGGCCCGTCGCCGCCAGCGCCACAGCTACCGTCGCGACAAAATTCGCCTGGCCAAACTGCAATGCGGAAACGTTTACCGCAATCTGGACGGGAGCATAGCCGGCCTTCTGCCAGTCCACCGCCTGTTGACAAGCCTGATGCAACACCCAGGAACCGATGGGCAGAATCATCCCGCTTTCTTCCGCAATAGGAATGAACCGCGACGGCGAAATACGGCCGAGCTTTGGATGCTCCCAAGCCAGCAGTACTTCCAGACCCGCCAGCTTCCCGCCGGTATCCACCTGCGGCTGGTGAAAAATCTGAAGTTCCTTGTTCTCCAGCGCCCGGCGCAGCAGGTTCTCAAGCTCCAGCTTCTCCAAAGCCGCTGCGATACCTTCCGCGCTGAAACAACGGAAGTCGTTCTTGCCGCTATTCTTCGCGGTATACATAGCGCTGTCCGCGTTGCGAAGCAGCGAGGCGGCATCACGGCCGTCCTGCGGATAAAAGCTCACTCCCATGCTGGCGGTAATGAACAATTCATAAGCATCCACCCGGCAGGGCTTGCGCACCGCCGCCAGTAGACCGCGAACGTGCTTCACGGCCGACTCGGAATCGTCGAAGCCCGTCAGTATCGCCGTGAACTCGTCGCCCCCCATCCGCGCCAGTGTGTCGCTGTTCCCCACTTCGCCATGTAACCTTTCGGCAATCTGCTGCAACAGCCTGTCTCCTATGCTGTGGCCCAAAGTATCGTTGATCTGCTTAAAACGGTCCAGATCGATGAACACCACCGCCACCGGCGATCCGCTGTCTTCGGCCTGCTGCAGCGCCGCACCCAAGCGCTCCGCCAGCAACAAACGGTTCGGCAGTCCGGTCAGTGCGTCATGGTTTGCCTGGTGCGCCAATTGGTCGGTCAGGTTGCGCTGATGGATGGCTATGGCAATACTCTTCGCCATCAGCTCGATCACCTCTTTCGCCTGTGGATGCAGCGGCGTGAGCGGCGCATCCTGCCTGGCCCAGAAGCCGATGGTCCCGTAAACCTGATCGTTCAGCAAAATGGGAGTGCCGATGTAGAACGCGTAAGGGCACGTCCCGTCCCGCGCTTCCAGGGTCCGCGCGCACATGAACGTCTTCTTCGTTTTCGCCACGTGCTCCGAGTAGAAATCGATGCCACTGCCGCCCAACAAGCCGCCGGCGGCATCGTGCGCCGCCCTCACGGTGAAGCCGTTTTCGTTCCATTGCGTCAGCACGCCGCACGACACATCGAAGATCTCGCAGCCGGTGCCCAGATAATCCCCGAACAGTTCTTGCAGGCTTCCGTAATTGGTAGTGCTCAAGCGATGCAGAAGCTGCAAGTACCGGCTGAACCGCGCCAGTTCTGTCGTCTTTTCCAGCAGTTGTATTTCGGTGCCGGTCAAGCGCCGGTCCGTCACATCGCGGGCAAAGCCCTGAATCAGCGGCCGGTTGCCGTTTGCGGTCACCAGTTGCAACAGAACCTGAAGCACCACCCGCCCGCGCGATTCGGTGTTGATCGCCAGCGCATAAGGCCGCGGCACAGCTCCGCCTTTCAGGTCTTGCAAAATCCTTTCGATCTGTTGTTTCTGCTCCGGAACCACCAGGTCCAGAAAGCTCTTCTGAAGTGCCTGCGCTCTGCTGTAGCCCGTGATTCTTTCAAACGCCAGATTCACCCGCGTCATCCTGCCCGAAAGGCTCTCGGTGAACATCAAGTCCGGCGCACTCTCAAACAGCGAAGTCAATTCGTCGCGATGCCCGGGCATTTTGGGGAG
>JANXXV010000098.1 GCA_025350445.1 Bryobacteraceae bacterium
GCGATGGCTGGCGACGGCATCAACGACGCACCCGCCCTAAGCGAAGCTGAAATAGGAATCGCCATGGGGACCGGCACCGACGTGGCTATGCAAAGCGCCGGCATTACGCTGGTGAAAGGCGACCTGCGCGGTATTGCGAAAGCTATCCGGCTGAGTCGAGCCACCATGGGGAACATCCGGCAGAACCTGTTCTTCGCGTTCCTCTACAACGCGCTTGGTATTCCGGTGGCGGCCGGGGTGCTTTATCCGTTTTTCGGCTTGCTGCTCAGCCCGATTATTGCCGGCGCCGCCATGAGCCTGAGTTCCGTCTCGGTGATCGGCAACGCTTTGCGGCTGCGTAGAGTAAAGTTGTGATTACCCCGTTGTGATTAGGCAGGCAGCAACCCCATTCGCTGCAAAATCGCGGTGAACCTGGGTTCGCCGCGCAACTGGTCGTAGGCGGGATGCACCTTCAATGGCTGCAAAACAATTTCGCGCCGGTTGCATTCCTCCTCAAAGGACTGTAGCGCCTGCTCCGTCTCCCCGAGGCCCAGATGGACCAACGAAACGCTGGTGCAAGGCACGAAGCGAGAGGCCGATAGCTGCCGCAATTCGTCGAGGATGCGCCGCGCCTCGCCGGCTTGCCCGCTGAGCCCGAAGGCCTGGCCGAGTGCGCCCAGAATATTCGGGATGTCCCCTGCCAATTCCCGGCCCTTCCGCAATTGAACGATGGCCTCTTCGTACATGCCTTTTTGAATGTAGGCGCGGCCCATGGAAGTGAATCCTTTGTAGAAATATGGATCGAGATCCAATAATTCCCGGTAATGCGCGATGGCTTCGTCGTGCGGCCAGAGGGCATCGCGAGAAAACCACTGCCCTCACGGATGATGGGCGACAGCGGGTCCAACCCGCAAGCAATTTCCATTTCCGCCTGCGCTTCGGCAAACCGGCCCAGCATGCATAAGTGGTCGATGCCGAACCAGTGATGAGCGATGGCGTAGCCGGGGTTCGGGGCGATGGCGCGGCGGTAGTGCGTCTCCGCCTCGTCCCATTTCCACTCGTAGGCGGCGCGGATCAAACCGAGTGCGGTTTCCGCTCACCCAGCATAGGATCGAGAATTCCACACCACCACACGCAGGCCATCCACCTTGGTCAACAGGTGAATCAGTTCCTGTGTGAGCCCGTCGCTGAAGTAGTCGTTCTTACAGCCGGCGCTGAGATTGGCGAACGGCAGCACGGCGATGGTGGACCACTATTGCAAAACGGGCGGCGCTTGGGTGGCCTCCGTGCGATTGCGGAACATTCGACCGCAGCCGGCGCGCCTCTACACGCACCACCGGGTCCAGCCCGGGGGGGCGTAACCGGCATTACGATCGAAAACCTCAAGCCCGATGACGAATTCTTTTAGTTCGGCCGCGCGATTTTCCAGCGTGTGTTCTACGGTGAAACGCAGGAACCGGCTGATCCGCTCCGTATTCGCGAAACCCTTGCCGGCGAGGATTCGTTTGAGCTGCAGTTGGACTTCCGAAGCGATTCCGCTGGGGTCTGGAAGCAATAAATTCACGGGATTGCTTGAAAATGTATTATACCTAGTGTAGCGGCCAAGAAATAGCTGGACAGGCCAAGGCACCGGTATTTATCGGGGTCATCCGCCGCAAAGATTATTAGCCGCCGATGGACGCGGAGTGCGCGGATGGCGGGTGAACGGCCTTGACTCAATCTGGTGGCGGATTCGTGGACAGTACACTGGTGCTGAATGCCTGAAGACGATTTCGACCGCGCCGAACACGCGCTGCAAGCGGGCGGCGCCGAACAAGCGCTGCAATTCCTGAGTGACAAGTTCCGGGGTGAGAAGAACTATGCCGCTCTTTTTGAGACGCGGTTGATGCGGAAACGCCGCGAACTCGGGCTGCCCTTGCTGCAGATGGGATCGCTCGACGACATTCCAGAAGACAAGCGGCCGGGCTATGAGAAAGAGTTCATTGAAGCCGCCCGCGAAACCGGCAATCTATTCCTGGGCGACGGCGACATTCCCCGGGGCTATTCCTACCTGCGCGCCATTGGAGATCTTCAGCCCGTCTACAACGCCATTGACCGCGTGACGCCCGACGACGTGAACGACGCTGTGCTTGAGATTGCCTTGCATGAGCGTGTGCATCCGCGCAAAGGCTTCGAACTGGTGATGGCCAGCCACGGCATCTGCCGCGCGATCACCGTTTTCGGGCAATATCCCGGGACCCAGGGACGCGAGGATTGCCTGCACCTGATGATCACCAGGCTGCACTCGGATCTGATGGCGAGCCTGCGCCGCAGCATTGAAGAAGCGGAGGGCGCGGTTCCGGCGGGCCAATCCCTGCCGGAATTAATTGCCGGGCGGGAGTGGCTTTTTGAAGGGATGAACTATTACGTGGATACGTCGCATCTGGTTTCCATTATTGGGTTTAGCTTGGAACTGACTGACCCGGCGATGCTGCGCATGGCGATTGAACTCTGTGAGTACGGCACGAAACTGTCACCCATGTTTCACTATCGCGGGGATCCGCCGTTTGAAGACATTTACGCGGATCACGCCATTTTTCTGAAAGCCTTGTTGGGGGACGACGTGGAAGCCGGAATTGCGCATTTCGTCAAAAAAGTGGAAAACAGCGACGCGGAAGAGATTGGCACGGGTCCGGCACAGATTCTGATTGTTCTGCTGGGGCGCCTGAAGCGCTACAAGCAGGCGGTGGAAATTTCGGTAAAGTATCTTGCGGACGGCGATCAAACTCAACTGGCGTGTCCGTCTGTGTTGCAGCTCTGTTATCTGGCGGAAGATCCCGAAAAAATGATGGAAATAGCAAAGAGAAAGCAGGATTTATTGGGTTTTACGGCGGGATTGCTTTCCTGAGCGGCGGTTATTTCGGCAGGTCGATCAGGCCCATGTGGTGCATAATCACTGCCGCCCCTGCTACCAGCAATATCATACTGATCAGGACCGAGCCGGCGATGCTGGAACGTTTCCCCTGATTTTTCCGGGCGCGCACGAGTTCTCCGCGCATCAAATCGCGATACTCGTAGTCCTCCATCTGGTAAACATCTTCGGCGGTTACGCGTCTCTTTCCCACTCATCCAGTTATAGAGGAAATTCTTTTCATTTTCCATGGAGAAGAATCCCAGATGGTACTAAGTGCTTTTTCTGGCGATACTTAGTCCTTTCGCGCCGATCGGGACGCTAAGATAGCAATGAACACTACATGACAGGACAGTTTCAAACGTATTCCGGATTTCATTCCAGGTATCTGAAGGTGGATCACGATATCATCGTCCACCTGCCGCCGGGATACTATGAGGATGATCGCCGCTACGCCGTGCTGTACCTGCAGGACGGGCAGAATCTGTTCGATCCGGCTACGGCATACGGCGGGCAGGAATGGCGTGCCGATGAGACCGCGGACATGCTGATCCGCAATGGCGAGGTAGAGCCGCTGATTCTGGTGGGCATCTACAATGCCGGGCACGCGCGGATCGACGAGTACACGGCGTCCAAGGATCGCTCGGTGGGGAAAGGCGGGCAGGCGCATCTCTACGGCCGGATGCTGGTGGAAGAACTGAAGCCGTTCATCGACGGCGAATACCGCACGCTGCCGGAAGCGCAACACACCGGCATCGGAGGTTCTTCGCTGGGCGGATTAGTGTCACTGACGATCGGGCTGCGGTATCCCGAGGTATTCGGGAAACTGGCGGTGATGTCGCCGTCGGTGTGGTGGGACCGGCGCGCCATTCTGCGCACCGTTGCCGCCAGTCCGCTTCACTTGAGGCCGAGAATCTGGCTGGACATCGGAACGGCGGAAGGGCAAAGCACCACGGACGACGCGCGGCTGCTGCGCGATACGCTATCCGGCAAAGGCTGGCAGGATGGTCTGGATCTGGCGTATTACGAGGCCTACGGCGCCGGGCACAACGAGCGCGCCTGGGGCGACAGGGTGGGCCCCATGCTGCAATTTTTGTTCCCTAATAGAGCCGGCTAGTGAAGAGCGCGACCTGGGGTCGCTCGCAGACGCGGGCGTCTGCCCCACCTTCGGTCTAGTTAGGATTTGTGAATCATTTGGATGGGATGGGACACTTCAAGGCGCTTGCATTAACCGGCGGGACCCTGACCGCGATGAGAGATTCGTGGTAATTTGAGTGCCATGAAGCAACTGCAACCGGTAATCTGGATGAAAGGCACGTTTCTGAGTCCGCAGCACCTGCAGACTCAGGACCGCTTCATTGAGAACTCGCTGCAGTTTCAGCTCGAGTCGCTCAGTTTCCAGCCGTGGGGGTTCGAATCGCTCGCCATCGATCAGGAAGCCCTGTCGAGTGGATATCTTTCGGTGGCCGGCGCGTCCGGCATTTTTCCGGACGGTCTGATGTTCGATATTCCCGCCTCGGACCCTGCGCCGCCGCCCACGCAAATCGCCGAATTCTTTGAGCAGGACCAGACCGAGATTGAAATCTACATGGCCATTCCACAGCATCGGGACCGCGGTCTGAACGTCTCGATTGCGCGCCGGGACGCCGATACGCGCTACCTGGCCGAGGTTGCGATGCTGCGCGACGAAAATTCCGGCTCCACTGAGAAGGCGATTCAGGTGGGCCGCAAGAACTTCCGTTTCCTGGTGGGCGAGCGCGCGCAGGAGGGAGTCTCGGCGCTGCGTGTGGCCAAGGTGCAGCGCACCCCGGCCGGAACCTTTCAATTGGACCAGAAATTCGTTCCGCCGCTGCTCAACATCTCCGCCAGCACGTACCTGATCTCCATTGCGCGGCGACTGGTGGAAATCATTGCCGCCAAGAGCAGTCTGCTGGCAGGCTCGCGCCGCCAGAAAAACTTGAGTCTGGCGGAGTTCGGCACATCGGATATTGCAAACTTCTGGCTGCTCTACACCATCAATCTGAATTTTCCGGTGATGCAGCATCTATTCGAAACCCGGCGCGGCCATCCGGAGAAACTATTTGCGGCGATGCTGAGTCTGGCCGGAAGCCTGACCACATTTTCGTCGCAGATTCACCCCCGCGATCTGCCGAAATACAATCATGACCGCTTGTCCGAGTGCTTCACCGATCTGGACGAGAAGCTGCGGTTCCTGCTGGAAACGGTGGTGCCCAGCAACTTCGTCTCGCTGCCGTTGAAACTGGTGCAGCCATCCATCTACGCCACATCGATAAACGACGACAAGTATCTGGTCAATACGAAGATGTACCTCGCCGTCAGCGCCGACATGAATGAGGGCGAATTGATCGGGAAGACGCCGTATCTAATCAAAGTCTGCTCCGCAAATCACATTGAGCACCTGGTGCGGCAGGCTTTGCCCGGCGTGCCGCTGACGCACGCTCCGCGGCCGCCCAGTTCCATTCCGGTGAAGATGAACAGCCAGTATTTCAGCCTGAATCAAACGGGCGTGGCGTGGGAAGCCATCGTGCGCGCCCGTAATCTGGCGGCCTATGTGCCGGGAGATTTCCCTTCGCCTCAGATGGAATTGATTATATTGCTACCGGAGGCGAACTGAAGGAAGCCTTCGGAGATCAATAGCACCAGCGCCTGAGCGAACTGGTCCGGCGAAGTTCCCTGGGCGACCAGTCCATTGGCGATCAGCATGCGCAGATGTTCGCGGCCGGTTTTTGCGCCGTTGCAGAGGCCCAGCAGTTGCACCATCCACGACTGGATCTTGCATTCCACGGGGAATGGATAGTCCACTTGCAGCTTGTATTCGGCGGGCGTCCAATCGCCGTCGCGCAGATGATTTAGGACGCTGAGCGCGGCTCCGGGAGCGGCGGTCAACGGGGAATCGAGCGCCTTCTTTGCGCCGGTTCCGTTGGCTACCGCCCGTTCCCAGCGCATCAGCCAGTCCATCTCCGCGCGGCGATGCGTCATCTGCCCGCTCTGCCGCCGCACCGTGAACGGCGCCCGGCGTTCGGTTTTGCGGCGCATCAGCAACGTGCCGTAGACCAATGCCGTCGCGCCGCGGCTGCGAAACAATTCCTTCCAATGGCTCACTTGCTCCAACGCGGTGGCCCCGCTCATTACCGAATTGGCGATGAACTCCGCGGGGTCTAGCGTTTTCCGCGTCACCAGCGCGATATCGAACTCCTGCCGCGCGTCGCCCAGCCAGGTGCGCGCGCGCTGCTCAAACGGAGCTTCCTCGGTATCCAGCCCCATGCTCAACAGGCAGAACTCCCCGCCGGGCGAGAGGTACCCGGGCAGACTTTGCACAATCTGTTTTCCCACCTGCTCTCCGTCTTCGCCGCCATCGCTAAATAGATTTTTCGCCTTCAGCACCGGCACATGGGGTGGATGGGACACGATGCAATCGAACTTGCGGCCGGCGAGCGGTTCATACAAGTTGCCCCGATCTATTCTTAGATTTGCCAGGCCGTTCAGGCGCCGGTTGAACCCGGCGAATTGCGCGGCACGCGCGCCCAGGTCGCAGGCGAAAGCGGTGGTGGCGAAATCCCGCGCAGCCACCAGCGCGGCAATGCCGCTGCCCGTGCACAGGTCGAGGAATGCTTTGCATTTGTCCCTGGGAATCACGTCCATGAAGCGGCGCGAGTTCGCCTCCATTGCGGGATATACGGAGTCGGCGGCGTCGCTGGCGCGGTCGGATAGGAGATAGAGATTTTCCGCGGGATAGAGCGCGGCGGGGCAGCGGATTTCGCCGGCTGATTCCAGCAGCAATCCGAACCCGGCCAGCAAGCCTGCGAGCCCTCGGGGCAGCAGGGCGGCACTTGCGCCCGGCGGCAGCGCCCGGCCTTCCAGCAGCAGCCACGTCAGCGCATCCAGCGTGTCTTCCAGCGGCGGAGTTTGTTCTCGCCGTGCGGCTGAAGTGATGATCTGGTCCAGGCGGCTGACACCGGCGCGCCGGCAGATGGCGGCTTCCCCGTATCCGGCATCGGTTAGCATTCCCCGAAGCGTTGCGAACTGTTCATCCGTTCCAAGAACACACGCGCTCATTCCTGTTTTATTCCAACCGTTATGGGACGGCGAGCGGACTACAAGTGAAGAAATCCCCCGGAAACCAGCACCGTTAAAGCGCCGGCGAACTGATCCAGCGGCGTACCGGGAAAGATCACCTCTTCCGCTATCAACTGCCGCCAAAGCTCGCGACCGGTCCTTTTTCCGTCGCACCGGGCGAGCAAATGGATCATCCACGGCTGCGGCTGCAACTCCATCCCATAAGGATAGCCGGCCAGCAATTGATATCCGGTCGCGGCCCAATCGCCGTCCCGCAGGTGATTCACCACGCGTAGTTCGACGTCCGGCGCTGCCGTTAAGCTCCCGTCCAACACCAGCGTGGCGGCGGTATGGTCAGCCACGTGACTTTCCCAATCGAGCAGCCAGTCCATCTCCGGGCGATGGGTACGATCGCTACTCTGCCGCCGCACGGTGAACGCCGGCCGGTTCCGCGTCTGGCGGCGGATCAAAATGGTTCCGTAAACCAGCGCGGTCACACCCCGGCTGGTGAACACCTTTTTCCATTGATCGATCTCGCTGGAATCGGACTTGCCTTGCATCACGGACCGGGACACAAAATCCGCCGGATCAATGATCCTTCGGGTGACCAGTGCGATATCGAATTCCGCTTGCGCTTCGCCCAGCCACTGGCGCACCCGATACTCATAGGCGGCGTCTTTGCGGTCCGATCCCATGGCCAGCATGGCGAATTCACCGCCGGGCGCAAGGTAAGCCGGCAGGCCTTCCACGGTTCGTTTTACAATCTGTTCGCCGTCGTCGCCGCCGTCGTGAAAGATCGCCTTCGGCTTCAGAACGGGAACATACGGCGGGTGGGCCACAATGCGGTCGAAGGTCTTGGACCCGGCGGGCGCATAAAGATCGCCCGCACTGTTCGTCATGTTGGGAAGGCCATTCAGACGGCGGTTGAATTCGGCGAATTTGACCGATCGTTCCGCGATGTCGAAGGCATAGGAGTGCGCGGCGAAGTCCCGTGCGCCAAGCAGTGCAGCGATGCCGGTGCCTGCACAAACTTCGAGGAAGCTGGTGCAGCGCGATCGCGGAATGACATCGAGGAAGCGCCCGGTATTTTCCACCAGCGCAGGGTAAACCGAGTCTACGATGGTGGAATTCCGGTCCGACACAACATACAAATTCTCAACCGGGTAAAGGGCGAGCGGACAAATATATTCATCCGCCTGTTCGACCAACAACCCCACGGCTTCCAGTAGACCGGTAAGCTTGCCGGTAACCAGATGCCCCCAGGAGCGCATGGATAGTCCGCGGCCCTCCAGCAGCACCCACATGAGTGCGTCTATGGTGTCGTCGAGAGGCGGTTTGTGCTTCTGGCGGGTGGCACTCTCCAGCACTTCATAAATTGTAGGTACCCGCGCCCGCAAACAGAGCGCGGCGTCGTTGTAGCCGGCATCGCTCAGCAGGCGCCGGAGCTCGATGAATTGTTCGTCCGTTCCGAAGCGGATAGGGGTCATTGAAAATCGTCGATCTAACGATGCATCAGGAAATAGACCACCAGCACCACGGCAATCAGGAACAGGACGCCGAATACGATGATCAGCGGCAGGTAATTTGGCTTTCCAGCCGCGGGCGGCGCGGGGGGCGCGGCTGGGGCGCTGGGTTGGGAGGGCGCCGAGAACATCTGGGTATACTCGCCAGGCCCCGAGGGTGCGCCGCCGCCGCCCATTGACGGCCCGGACGGCGGTCTGGACGGTGTGGAAAATGCCCCTGTGGCGCTGCTTGAGGGCGGCGGTGCAAACGATGGCGAATAGGTGGGCTTATACGGTTCCGGCGCTCCGCCCTGGCTGGGCCGGCTGGGCACGCCGAACATCTGCGTAAACTCGCCCGGACCGCCGGACGGCTGCGCAGTGGGAGGAGGCGCGGACTTTCCGAATGGATCGTTCAGCGCGGGATGCGGCCGCGGCGCAGGCGATTCCACCGGGGTCTGGAAGAATTTCGTAAATTCACCCGGCCCGCTGGCGGCAGGCGGTGGCGGCTGCGGCTGTAGCGGGGGTGCTTCGTTGGAGGGACGCACCGCGGAAGCCTGAAAGATTCTGGTGAACTCACCCTGGTTGCCGGCGGGCGGTGGCGCTTGCTGCGCGGGGGCAACACCTGTCTTGAAGATATTCGTAAAATCACCGGGCGCCGTCGCGGCGGGCGGCGGTGGTGCTTGCTGCGCGGGGGCAACACCTGTCTTGAATATATTCGTAAAATCACCGGGCGCGGCTGGGGCGGGTGGCGGTGGTATGGGCGCCGGCGGAATGGTGCCCCGATTCACGATCGGGGTAATTGAGGAAGGCGGAGCCGTTGGAGCCGATGTCTTGAACATCTGTGTAAACTCGCCCGGCGCCGGCGCCGCGGCAGGAGCGGGTGCGGCGGCGGGCTGAGGCGCAGGGGCGATAGGCGTCACCACGGACGGTGTCGTCTGCTGGGGTATCGCCTGAAACATCTGTGTGAATTCGCCGGGCGTCTTGGCGGGCGGCGGGACTGGCGGAGCGCTTACGGCAGGTATCGCCGGAATCTGCATCGTCCTGGTTACGGACACGGCGTCTTGCGTTGGAGGGGCCGCCGTTACCGGGGCTGGCACCGGTACCTGGAACATCCGGGTGAACTCGCCCGGCCCCGCGGCGGCGGGCGGAGCCAAGGGTGGAGCGGCTGGTTTCACGGCGGCAACCTCCACCTTTCGTGTTTCACCGGACAAATCGACGCTTGCCGCCGGAGCCGCTGGGACAAACAGACTGGGCGGATTGGCGGCTGGAGGCACCGTTTGCGTTGGCGCAGGAGGCGGCTGGAAGGCGGTCGGAGGCGGTGGGGTGACGGGAACAAACGGGGCCTGCGTTGGCACAGGCCGGATCGCGGACGGATGCAGCGCGGATGACGTCGACATTTCTCCGCCGGCGGCCGATCGCGGGGAGATCGAAAACATTCTGGTGAAGCCGCCGGGCTCGGGAATGGGCGTCGGGGCGGAAGCCGGCGTCGCGCCCGGATCGGATTTGAGAGCAAACTCCGACGCCGGCACCCGCCAGTTGCCCGCCTTGCCGTAACTATCGGCCGAGGCTTTAGTCGACGGAGCGGAAGCGGGCGGCTTGCCCAGCCACTCGTCGAAGCTTCGCGGCCAACTGGACTGGGCCGTCACCACGTAAGACGTTCCCTCGTGCGTGCCCACTTCGATCACCTGCGACACCTGTTCCGGGCCCAGGCTGCGCACCCGATCCAAGACCGCCGCGGCCTGGCCGGGCACATTCTCAAAAAGCAGATGCACGCCGACCGTCTGGCCGGAAGCAAGATGGCGGGCACTGAACGTCTTAATGCCTGTGCCGGCGGCGTCGTCGCGAAGGAGCGCTAGAATCTCGTATTTGGAGTAAAAGCTCATAAAACCAATCTTCCGTTGTGGCTGATCTTCACCCTAACATGCTGCCACATTCAATCGCTTGTAGGGGAACGCAGCTATGGTAAAGTATAGGCCGATGCCAGCCCGGCTGACCCTATGAAATATCTGTCCAGAGTAGTCTGGTCCGAAGGGATGTACCTCGGCCCGCACCATTTCCAAGTACAGAGCCGTTATTTCGAAGATTCCATTCGATTCGCTACCAGTTCCCTATGGTACATGGCGTTCGGCGTAGTTGGTTGCCTGTTGGATGCCGAAGCCCTGCATAACGGTACTGTATCCGTGAATCACGCACGCGGCGTATTTGAAGACGGCCTTCCGTTTCACATGAATGAATGCGATCCGCTGCCGGAGCCGAGAAATATCGGCGATCTGTTTCCGCCGAATCGCGACAAGGTCACGGTGCTGCTCGCCATACCATCCAGAAAGCAAAATGGCTTGAACTGCGTGGAATCGGAAGCGGGAAATTCGCACGTGGTCCGCTTCTCGGCCGAGACGAATCTGCTTCATGACGACATCACCGGAATCGATGAAAAACCGGTGCGCCTCGGCCGGAAGAACATTAGTCTTCTGCTGGACACCGAACCGGCGGACGGCTTTGAGACGCTGCCCATCGCCCGCGTGATGAGGGATTTTTCGGGACATTTTATTTTCGATCCCTCCTTCATTCCTCCGTGCCTGCGGATTAGCGCCAGTGAACGCCTGATGAGTATTCTGCAGCGGCTGGTGGATATTCTGGACGAAAAAGGCGCGGGTCTGGCACTGGCCAAGAATACCGGCGAGAGGTCGTGGTCGGAATTCTCCACACGCGACATCGCCAACTTCTGGTTTCTGCATACGGTCAACTCCGCGGTGGCTCCGCTGCGCCATCTGCTGCTTACCAAGCGCGGGCATCCGGAAGAGTTGTTCATGGAGATGCTAAAGCTGGGCGGCGCGCTGTGCACCTTCGGTCTGGATTCGCATCCGCGTACGCTTCCGCTCTATAACCATTTGAAGCTGGACGAGTGTTTCGATGAACTCGACAAGCACATTCGCTTCCACCTGGAAACCATCGCGCCCACCAACTGCATCGCGGTGCCATTAAAATACGCGGGGAACTATATGTACGAAGGCGAGATCACCGATCAGCGCTGCATGGGGCGCTCGCGCTGGGTGTTAGCCATCCGTTCTCCGGTTGGAGAAGTGGAACTGATCTCGCGGACGCCGCAACTGGTGAAATTCTGTTCTAAGCTATTCGTGCCGGAGCTTGTCAAGCGCGCCTTACCCGGCATGGGGCTGGGGCATCTTCCGGTTCCGCCTACCGCTATCTCGGCGAAAGTGGAAACGCAGTACTTCGCCATCAACAAGGCTGGCCCGTGCTGGGACCACCTGGTGCAAACAAAACAGATTGGAGTCTACGTACCTGGCGAGATTCCGGACCCTTCTCTAGAACTTCTGGTGATCTTGGAATCTTGACCATATGGCATCAAACCTGGACCGTCGTGCTGAAAATCTCGCATTTGTTTTTCAAGAAGTTCTCACCGTAGGGGAGCGCCTGCGCGCCAACAGGCAGGCCGTCTCAGACGCAAACAGTTTCCGTCAACAGATCCGCGAAGCGCTGAAGATGGCCGATAACGAGGGCCGCAAGCGGGGCTACACGGCGGACGACATTCAGTTGTCGATCTTCGCGGTGGTGGCGTTTCTAGACGAATCCATCCTGAACCTGCGCAATCCGATTTTTGCCGAGTGGCCGCGGCAGCCGCTGCAGGAAGAGATGTTCGGCCATCACGTGGCCGGCGAGATCTTCTTCCAGAATCTGCAGAAGATCCTGGGCCGGGACGATTCGCAGGAAACCGCCGATTCGCTGGAGGTGTATCACCTCTGCCTGTTGCTGGGCTTCGCCGGGCGGTATAGTTTGAGCGGCAAGGGCGAGCTGCGGTCCATCATCACTACGGTGGGCGATAAGATCCGGCGTATCCGTCAATCGCCTCCGGATCTTTCTCCGGCGTGGTCGTTGCCGAATGAGAAGATCCAGACCGGCGGGTTCGATCCCTGGATCAAGCGGCTGATGTACAGTTCCATCGGTTGCTTCGCCTTCGCGTTGATCCTGTTCATCCTCTACAAGATTTTTCTCAGTTCCGGCGCCGGTAGTCTGGAACGGCTTGCCTCGCAAGGGAGGAGCTAACGCATGAACTACTACTATGCAGCGGCCGGTGCGTACGCGGTGTACATGGTTACCGCCTACGGCACGGCGAAGTTAATGAA
>JANXXV010000112.1 GCA_025350445.1 Bryobacteraceae bacterium
ATCCCATTGAGGAGCCGCTCCAGGATCGTGACGAGGATTTATTGAGGGCTTTTCGTGAAGCGCGTGAGGGGGACTTGCGGGCATTTGAACAGATGATTGGGCGATAGCAGAAACGGATATTGGCCGACTGCCGCTATCTTACCCGGGATGAAAATAATTCCGAAGACCTGGCCCAAGAGGTTTTTGTGAAAGCGTTCTTCGGGTTGCGGAGTTTCGAGGGTAGATCCTCGTTCCGCCACTGGCTGCAGAGAATCAAGGTGCATCACTGCTTGAATTATCTGAAGAGGCGTGGCCGCAAAGAGGGGGTATCCATCGACGAAGACATAGGCGTTAAAATAAGAACGTTTGTTATTGAAAATGTTCCGTCATTGGACTATGATCCACCGCTTGCTTACGCGCGCGGCTCCGTAGGATCAATGGGTTAACCTAGCCGCGACCGTGAGGGAGTGGTGCTACGATGTCCGCAGTTCAGCTTACCTTAACGCCTATGATCGACGAAGAGGCGGTTGAAGCATATGGGCAACTCCGTGTTCCCGCCGTTGCGCACCGGGGTGTGGAGGCGGAGGGAAACCGGCAACGAATAGAGAGCATCCTGAATTCCATGCCCGCGACCCTTCGGATTCCGCTGGTAATGTGCGATATGGATGAACTATCTTATGAGGAAATTGCCTCTTCCCTAGGGGTAGGGCTTTCTGCGGTCAAGATGAGAATCAAGCGGGCGCGGGAACAGTTTAGACTACGCTATGAAGGCGGGGAGAGCATAACGACAGGGCAAGCGGCAGGATGAATCCGGAAGGGGGCGATCCTGAGAACATATCCGCGGGCGAACCAATCCGCGGGCTGACGGAGCAGGAATCTGAAACGTCTCCCGATTTCATTAGTAAAGTCCGTAGAAAGATCTACCGCCGAACCGTGGCATCGCAGTTCGCCTCCTACTCGTGGCACCTGCCGGGGGTAATTCTGATGGAATTGGCGGGCCTGCTGAGTCACTTCGTCAAATCGTCTGGAAAGAACAAGGAGTCTTAGATTATGAAGGAGAAACTCGCCCAGGCTTTCGGCGGTCTACTGGACTCCACGATCGCCGCGGTTCCGAAGGTATCTGTCGGAATCCTTTTTGTAGCCGGGGCCTTGATAGTTGCGAAGGTGGTGGAGCGGGCTTTAAGATTTGCGCTCACGAAGGTACGGTTTGATGAACTCGTAGGGAAGGCGGGTATCGATCGATCCCTGCAGCGGCTTGGTATACGCCAGGAGTTGACCACGCTGTTCCCCCGGCTGTCCTATTTTCTGGTGCTGCTGGTTCTGGCGAGAACCGCGGGAGATGCGCTTGGGTTGGTTGCAATCTCAGGCGCCATCGGAGCGTTTTTCGAGTACCTGCCGAATATCCTGGCGGCGCTGCTGCTATTGATTCTGGGCAGTACAGTGGGGCAATTCGCAGGTTAGACGGTTTCGCAGTCCGCGGCGGGTTCGGGGATTGAGTTCGCTCCGGCGTTGGGAAAACTGGTCTCCGGCGTCATCCTATTCGTTTGCGCGATGATGGCCATCGCCCAACTGAAGATCGATACCGACATTGTTCGCATCGTCACCAGTTTCGTACTTGGGGCGGCCGCGCTGGCATTCGGGCTGTCTTTCGGGCTGGGCACCCGCGACGTTGTGCGTAACATCGCGGCCGGATTTTATATGCGTAAAGTTCTGGTGATTGGCAGGCCGCTGGAGATTGCGGGACAGCAGGGTGTGTTGAGCGCCATTACAGCGACCCATGTAATTCTGCAATCGGAAGGCCGGGAAACCGCGGTCGCGAACGCGACATTTCTGGATCACGCCGCCAGGCAATAGATCCCGGCACAGCTATTCCTTTTGGCGCAGCAGCGGCGGCAGCGGACCTGTCAGTTTCATTGCGCCCCAACTTGCATCGTTGTCCCCGGTTCCATAGATAAGGAGATGGCCGCCATAGCCGCCGCCGTCGGGATCGGTGTGGACGATTTCCATTCCGTACTCGTCGCCTACTCTTGGCGTATGCCACTCGGGATCGGATTTTGCTAAGGTGGCTGCCATTTCGACGCGCGCTTCCAGAATGAAGTCGCCCTTGGACCGGCCCCAGGGATTAAGACGGATAGCGTATTGGACCGCAGTTTTCGGAATGGGCTCCTCGATATATTTCCTGGTGGCGTCGCCGTGCCTCCACCACGCACCGTACGGCGGCTTGCGGACATCAATGATGAAACAGAAGGCGTTGTCGCCTCTGCCAAAGCTCTTCGCCTGATTGCGGCGCGGCGCTTCAATGAACCAGCAGATAGCGTCCTTGAAGTACCACCGCGCGGGATCGTGCGCCGGATCGTCGACGTCGTTGACGTTGTCGTGGACCTCGGCGCCCAGGTAGAGATATTTTCGGTCCCAGGCCGTGTAGTAGCGGGCGGCAAGATCGTCTTCCGGCGGCGGTTCATTGCCGTGATCGGTCAAGCGGTTGAGGCTGGGATCGTACCAGGGGGCGTGCATGACACGGAAGATATCCCACACGCCGTCGTGAAAGGCGCGGTACTTCCATTCTGTGAGATCGCCGTCAATGACGGGGGCTTTTTCAAGAAAAGGAACATCAATCGGATAGGCTCTCTTGTCCCAGGCGCGCGGCAGGCGGTTTTCGGCGAATGGAGCTGTGACAAAGAGGACCGCGAGCGGCGCCAGAATAGAGATTTTGGTCATGCGGATTTGCGGGAAACGTTTCACGTTATCACAGTTGCACGAGGCGCTCTAAAGAGTACCGCTGAATCTGCCGCATTCCCGTGCGCTGCGGATTCTTAAAATTACGCTGCCGGCATTGTCGCCGGCCCGTCCCCGTACTTTGTGGTGCTGCAACTGTATGTCCGGCCGCTGGATGATGTGTTTCGGCTGGCGGGAATCGACCGTGTGGGTTTCCTGAAGACGGCCATCGAAGGCGCGGAAAGCAGGCTTCGATACGAGCCGCCGGCGTCCAGGGGAAGCGGAAGCCGCGTCCGGCGCTCGATACCTATTTTCTTCCCGGCGACGCTGACGTACTGTCCAAGGTGATTACGACCGGGAATCCAGTGTGTACCGGTCTTATTGCGCGGCCTGTTTGTTTGCGGTAGACGGAAAGTCCGCCAGGATCATGGAGTACGGGGTATTTTACGAATAAAATTCTTACTCTTCGCCCGGCGGTTTCTTGTACTTGGGCTTCTTCCGCTCCACTTTAGGTATGATCACCTTGGCCGAAGGAACGATGCCTACCCGCTCCCTGGCAAGCTTTCGGACCTCTTTCTTTTGGTCGAAGATCTCTTTTTTTGGCATGGTTTTGGTCCGGCTCGCTTCAGTATAGGCCTTGCGGCCGGGCGGGGTCGAGTTGACGTGGCGGGATCAGCGTCCCTACAATGAAAGTGTTACGTGGCAATATCACGGACGAAGGAGACCGCATGAGATCTATTGGTCCTATGGAGCTCGTCGTCATCCTGGCTGTTTTTGTTCTGCTGTTTGGCGGAAAGAAGATCCCAGAGGTGGCAAAGGGTTTAGGAGAAGGCATCAAAAACTTCAAGAACGCTTTGAAGTCCGAAGAAAAAGCCGACGAAAAGAAGCAGGCGTAAGCTTCCGAGCTGCCCGCACCTCAGGGCGGAACTCCTCGCGGTACACAACGAAAACCACAAACCCCGCCGCGGGTTGGCGGGGTTTTTACTTCCGCAGGATAAAACAAAAGCCCCCGAAATGTTTCAGGGGCTTTTGTCGTCCAAGTGCTGATTGCAGCCTTATGTAGCCTTCTTTACTTTGGGTGGAACGATCGCGTCTTTAACGGCCTTGGCGACGCGGAACTTCACCACTTTCTTGGCCGGGATCTTGATGCTCTCTCCAGTCGCCGGGTTGCGCCCGGTGCGGGCCTTGCGGTCCTGGCGCACCAGCCGCCCGATTCCGGGCAGGATGAATACGCCCTTTTTCTTCGTCTCGCGGACTGCGATTTCGGCGAAGGTTTCCAGGAACTGCTTCGAGACCTTATTGTTCACGCCGCAAGCTTCCGCAAGTTCCTTGATGATTTGCGATTGCGTCATTCGAGTTGGTTCAGCCATGATTCTCCTTTTCGATTCTGCAGAACAATCAGAGGTGCACGCCTATCTCCAATGCGGCCTCTGCTTTCTGATTTGCAACCTCATCATAAGGGAACCTGTAAACGTTGTAAAGGGAAAATGTGGAAAAAGCCCGCTTTTGCGGGCTTTTCTAGAGGGATACGCCTTTAGAGCCCCATGGATAGGGCTTTTCGAGCCCTTTCAATTCTTCAGCGATGCGGAAGCGGCGATTCCCTGCTGATTCGCGGCGTTGAATGCCAGCAAACAGATCGCGGTTTCGTAATTGCTATGATGGCTTTTGGGGAAATAGATTCCGCCATCGGGTTGAACGAACGTTTCGAGATGCGCCAACGCCTTGCCAACAACC
>JANXXV010000174.1 GCA_025350445.1 Bryobacteraceae bacterium
CCAGGTCCTTTAGTAAGACAGGCTTTCGTACAAATCCATTGGCGCCACCGCGGAATGCCTGCACCACCACATGTTCGTCGGAGTTCCCGCTCACTATGATGCTCGCCAAGGTGTAGTCGTGTTTCCGTAGCCACGACAGCAAATCAAGACCGGTTTGTTCCGGCATGAAGCAGTCGGTTACAAGACAGTCGAATGTCGAGGATCGTTCTCTGATGAGAATGCTTTGCGCTTCGCTCACACTGCCCGCGGCAGTCACTTCGTGGCCCAGCTTAGAGAGCTGAATGGCGAGGTGCCGCCGAGCAAAAGCGTCGTCGTCGACAGCTAACACCCGGACGGTTCGATTATGGGCCGCTTCGTTCCCGCTCACTGATTCCTCATCGGCGCGGATGCGGAATCCGTGAGCGCAAGAGCTGGCTGACGCCAGCTTTCCAGGCCACAGCCTAAGCTTCTTTCAACTTAAGGGGCCTGTAACGTAATAACTTTCCCGTTCAGCAACCCTTCCCTTACGGCGAGGGGCTCGATACCGAGCAGCTCGCTTGAGCAAGAGGTCCCGCATCAATGGCAACGTTGTTTCCAGACGAAGCATAAATCCGCCAGTTAGCGCCACCCGGAACCGCATCGCTGTTTAGACCGCAATCAATTGCAGTGGAATCAGTTATCCACCAAATGGGGAACTGCGAAGCAGCAGAAAATCCGAGGCATGGCAGCGGTTTGGCTCGAACGGCGGAATTCGAACGTTTTCCCGGCGATCGTCAATCCCATGGACAATGTTCCCCACCGCCGGAAGGCACGGCGGGAACATCAGCTTGCCGGCTTCCAAAGTGAAACCAGGCAGCGTATCCGATAGTAGCCGGTACATCCACCGGCCGATCCCCCGGTCTAATAAACTGTCTTGAAATGACAATTCCACAGGCAACGCTTCCCTCACGTCCGGGAATCGGTTCCGATCGGTCAACCTCAGCGAGTGGTCCGCGCGAGTGAGCGGTCCCCGCGAGTTGCCATGGATATTCCATTACGCCCTAAATCCAGCCGAGCCGGCGGGTGTGCGGCGATCGAGCGCGTGGAATGCCAGGGCACTCCGATTTTCGATAACCGCGATCCGGAACGGGATCGCCTATCAATCCTACCTCGACGTTTTAGCTCTCGCGCAGCAGCCATTTCGCGGCGTTCTTCTGCATCTTTTCGTACTCCGGATTCCAGAGAACGCTGACCATATGGCCGGGCGCCATGAAGCACACCCGTTCTTTTCCATAGTCGTAAGCCCAGACCGCCTCAGCGCTGTTAGCGCGGCGGCCGGCGGTGTCGGTGAAATCCAGGCCGTCTTCATTTACACTTCTGGCAAGCACGTACTTCGGATCCTTGTCGTAGGTCATGTAGTGCTGCTCGTCGGTGACGATAGAGTCATTGACGCCCTTGGTGATGGGATGGTCGTGATTCACGATTTTCACTTTGAAGGGTCGAATTGCAGGATGGCCGGTGTAGATAGCTCCTTCCACATCCCGATAGTCCTTGTTCATGATGGACGCCTGGCTGTTGTTGTGGAAAGCCCAGAGCGATCCGCCTTCTTCCACCCATTTTTTAATGCCCTTGCCTTGCTCCTCTGTCATCCAGCCCACGCGCCCTTCGCCGATTTTCTTCCGGATCGGCGGCACGCTGACCACGTTATTCTTTCTCTCGTTCCAATACATCGCGTACCAATAGCCATTGGGAAAGCGCAGGCCATCGCGGAACATGATCAGAATCTTGTAGTGGCGAAGACTCTCGTAGCTAAGCGTTTTCTCTTCATCGGTAAAGTCGATGGAGAGTCCCGCGTCCTGCACCAGCGTGCTGGTGAGTGCGGACCGGATGTAATCCGAATTGTGCGATTCATCCCCTACCAGCGCAAACGCCGCCGCTTTCTTTGCGGTTAGCGTTTCGGCGGCGAATGCCGCACCGCAACCTAAGCCCAGCCCTGCCATGCCAATCGATCGCAACGCCGAACGGCGGGTCCTCTTTCTTTCAAAGCCCATTGCAATGTAATATCACACTGCCGGCCGCCGGAGCACTTTCACTTCGACGTTATGTTCCCGGCGATCGTCAATCAGATGGACAACGTTCTCCACTGCCGCTCCCGCATCCACCTGCGTGACGGTGATGTGATAGACAGTCTCGCGAAACCTGTAATGGATACGCAAGTCCTTCCACCCCGCCGGCAGGCATGGTGAGAATGTTAGCTTGTCGACTTCCAAAGTGAGGCCCAGCAGCGATTCCAGTATCAGCCGGTACATCCAGCCGGCCGAGCCGGTGTACCAGGTCCAGCCGCCGCGGCCGGTGTGCGGTGACAGGGCATAAACGTCGGCCGCAACCACATACGGCTCCACTTTATAGGTGGCCGCCGCCTGCGGGGAACTGGCGTGATTCACCGGATTGATCATCGCCAACAGTTCCCAGGCGCGTTCGCTGTCGCCCAGTGCCGCGAATGCCATGGTGGCCCATATGGCGGCGTGAGTGTACTGGCCGCCGTTCTCTCTCACACCGGGAACGTATCCCTTGATATAGCCGGGGTTCATTTTCGAATGATCGAATGGCGGGTCCAGCAACTGGATGAGCGCATGATCGCGCCGCACCAGGCGCTTGTCCACCGAGTTCATCGCCTGGCGGGCGCGTTCCGGGTCGCCCGCGCCAGAGAGCACCGCCCAGCTTTGCGAGATGGAATCGATCTGGCATTCCGGGTTACTTGCCGAACCGAGCGGCGATCCATCGTCGAAGTAAGCCCGGCGGTACCACTCTCCGTCCCAGCCTTTGTCTTCGATGTTGTGCCGCACTTTCGCTGCCTCATCGTGGCAGCGGTCGGCGAAGATCACGTCCCCGCGGCTGCGCGCCAGCTCACCAAATTGCGTCAGCACTTCATAGAGGAAGAAGCCCAACCAGACGCTTTCGCCCTTGCCGTGTTCGCCCACCCGATTCATGCCGTCATTCCAGTCGCCGGTTCCCATGAGGGGAAGACCGTGGCTGCCGACAGCCAGACTTGCGTCCAGCGCCCGAGCGCAATGTTCATAGAGGCTGGCGGTTTCCCCGGAAGCCCAGGGCAAGAAAAAGACGTCATGC
>JANXXV010000482.1 GCA_025350445.1 Bryobacteraceae bacterium
CATCCTTTCAAAGTACGCGTGCTCGATGTTCAGGCTGGCAACATAGTATGGCAGCAGCATCACTTCATTCGCGAACAGCCTGTTGTGGTATGCGTCGGCCAGCGCCCGGCCGGGCATCCGCTCGATCAGGTTCACGATAAAATTCCCAGTCCCGGTACAAGGATCCAGGATCACCACTTCCGGAGAAGCCAGCGTAAAGCCGAACTCTTCCTTCAGCGCCTGCTCCACCGAGTTGCACATGTAGTCGACAATCTCGCGCGGCGTGTAGACGATGCCGTGCGTGTCGGCGATATCCGGCGAGAATCTCTGGAAGAATTGTTCGTAAACCGAGTTCAGAAAATCCTGCTTCTCGGTAAAGTGGCTCAGCCCGGCCCCCGCTCTCTCGATGGCCTTGTAGTAAGGGTCCAACTTCTTCAGGAACTCTGCGGACGAAAAGCTCCCCGATGCCAAAGCCTCGATCACGTTCTGCACCTGCGCCGCGATGACGTTGCGCTTCGTAAACTCGGGGTTCTGAAAAAGATTGCGCATCAAGCGCTCGGTCAACAGATGCTGGATCAACATCTCTTCGACTTTGTCCTGGGAAAGTTCGGGGTTCAGCGACGCACGGCAAACGATGACGAACTGCTCGAAGGCTTCGCGGAAGCGCTTGTTCTTCTTGTGCGCTTCGTCAATGTGCTCGCGCAGGGACTGGGCCAGATCGGGAATCCGGCTCTTAAATTCGTCCATGGCGTGCTGAAATTCACGCTCGTCGGCTTCGTCGTGCGAGAAGAAGCGGTTCAGCAAGTCCGCAACTTTCAGCGGCTCGCCAAGGGCAAATTCGCCCGCTTCGCCGCGGTCCTGGTAAAGAACAGCCGTCTGTGTATCTTCGAAGATGGTGTTTCGCGCCGGGTAGCCGGCTTTGAGCTTTTTCTGTATCTCCAAGCCGAGTTTATCGCCTGTGTCCTTGGCTTCCCACCAGCCGCGCGCCAGACGGAACTCGTCGCGAACAGTCCCGTCGGGAACAACCCGTTTGCCGCCGGAGTAGGTGGATAGTTCGGGCACCAGCGTCCAGCCACGTTTCTTAGCGGCTTTATCGAGCAGGTTTTGGAACGGCCCTTTGAGACCTAACTCGTGCGTCACTTGCTGATCCTTCAAGTGTTGAAGATCCTTCAGATAGGACTTCACAATTGGGTCATTGGGCGCGAGTTCGAGCATTAGGCCATATCGTATCAGCCAAGGGGCCTCAAGCTGACAGGTCTGCAAAACTACGTCCAGTATTTATCGGCGAGGTAGTCGCTTATCCAGGAAAGGAAACGAAATGCCAGGGGGCGACCCAATGGACGTGACGATTGCGTCTGCCTTCGCCCAACATCTGGCGAGTAAAAGGTCGGATCTTCTGCGAGGCGTAAAAATAGAACCGTGAGCGAGATCAGCAGCGGAGCCCATGCGTCCAATAAGACGACGTGCTCATCGGCCAGTGAGATCATCGTCCGGTATCACGTCATACAGACCACTTTCGCTTTCGGTTCGAACCATTTCGTGCAGGACGGCGCGCCATCCCTTGTTTCGGCGCTCCTTGTATGCCATTATGTCCTTTACGTAAACACGCCGGTGCGTGCCTCGCAGCGGGAGCTATATCAATCCCGTCTCAGGGGAATTGGCTTTGCTCGCAAAATCTGCCGTCAGCAGCCGATCTCAGGATTTGGCTTTGCTCGGCAAAATCACCAATCTCCCAACCCAAATTGGTTCTGTTTCGCAAAAAGCGCCGCATCACCCCGCAGCGCAATGGCAAACGCGGTGCAAGGCCCATCGGCCTGACGTTTCCCATCCCATTCATCCTATTTATCGTGGCCCAATGCTCGTTCCCAAAATTCGTTCTGTTCTGCAATAAGGCATCGCCTTCCCACAAACGCAAGCCCATTTCAACCGGCAGGATCTTCAGATAGACCTACTTAAGATACTCAGCCAGCTCCCAACTCTCCACCGGAGCATTCCCCGTCCGGTACTGAAACTGATCCCCCGCATAAACCAGATTGCGCATCCAATCGGTCGGATCGGTCCACACCAGCTTGCGGCCTTTCATCGCCGCCGCCAGGTTCGAAAGGTCCCAGTGCAGCGCGAAGCCTGGCAGCGCCGCATCATGCAGGTTCTGATGCAACGGTCCATTCAGCGCCAGCTGAATGCTGTGAGGAGTGCGGTCCAGGTATACGGATGAAATTCGTGGATCGATGGCAGCGGCCAGCAATACCCAAATACCGGGCACCTCACTCGCCACTGCTTCAATGTGTTTCGCATCCACATCCGGCCGCGATTCCAAATAGTCCACCGCTCTCAGAATGTCCAGCGCCCGCATGCCCGGCAGGTTCCGTCCAATCAACCACGCGCGGGTATTGCT
>JANXXV010000203.1 GCA_025350445.1 Bryobacteraceae bacterium
GGATACCAAGCCTACTTCGTGGGAGGCTGCGTGCGGGATCTTGTGCTCAAGGTTACACCGCAGGACTACGACATTGCCACTGACGCGCGTCCGGCGGACGTGGAACGGTTGTTTCCAGGGTCGCTGCTGGTGGGCGCGCACTTCGGGGTGACGATTGTCCGCGAAGGCGATGCGCAGGTGGAAGTGGCGACTTTCCGCAGCGACCACAACTATGTGGATGGGCGGCATCCGTCGCAGGTTCTGTTTGAAACAGATCCACGCAAAGATGTCTTGCGGCGCGATTTCACGATTAACGCGCTGCTGATGGACCCGGACAGCGGGGAAGTGCTGGACTACGTGGGCGGGCTGGAAGATCTGGCGCACGGGGTGATTCGCGCGATTGGCGAGCCTGAGGCGCGGTTTCGCGAAGACCATCTGCGCTTGCTGCGCGCGGTTCGATTCGCGGCGCGGCTGGGATTCGAGATTGAGAGCGTTACCGAGGGATCTCTGATTCGGCTGAGCCCGCTGATTTTGGATGTGGCGGCGGAGCGGAATCGCGATGAACTGGTTCGGATTCTCACCGAAGGCGGGGCTCGGCGCGGGTTTGAGATGCTTTTCCGGACGGGGTTATTGGGCCGGTTGCTGCCGGAAATTGTGGCCATGCGCGGGGTGGAGCAGCCGCCGGAGTATCATCCCGAGGGTGACGTATGGACGCACACGATGATCATGCTGGAGGGACTGCGCAATCCTTCGCCGGCGCTGGCGTTGGGTGTGCTGTTGCATGACGTGGGCAAGCCCCGGACATTTCGCGTGGCGGAGCGGATCCGGTTCGATGGCCATGTTGACGTTGGGGTGGAGTTGACGCGCGGGATCATGGCGCGGTTCCGGTTTTCTAACGATGAGGCGCGGCAGGTGGAGGCACTGGTGGCGAACCACATGAAGTTTATGGACGCGCCGCGGATGAAGGAGAGCACTTTGAAACGGTTTTTGCGGCTGCCGGATTTGGATGAGCACCTGGAACTGCATCGCATGGACTGTTTGTCCAGTCATGGGTCGCTGGCGAATTATGCATATGTGCGCGGGAAGCGGGCGGAATTTGGGGCGGAGAAGATTGCTCCGGCGCGGCTGGTTACGGGGGAGGATTTGATTGCGGCCGGGTATCGGGCAGGGCCGGAATTTGGGCGCGTTTTAGGTGAGGTGGAGGATGCGCAGTTGGAGGGCAGGGTGCGTAGTAAGGAAGAGGGGTTGGAGATGGCTCGGCGGCTGCTGGGGGACGGGTAGGCCGCGGGTGGGCGCACTTTGGGCTTGGTTGTATTTCGCGCGGTCCGGTTGGGAGTGGCGGTTACATGGTGGAGTCGGCATTTCCGCGTTTTCCGCCTGCTTCAGGACGGGGATTTAGGGTTGAGGCGGGTTCATCAAAGTCAACTGCTTCCAGCTCGTTTTGACGGACGGCCTGGAGTGATTTCAGATCATTTCAGGCTTTGACGAACGAAGGTTCGAAGTGGGCGTCGTAGCGGTAGCAGAGACCTAGCATGTCGGTTTGCCTGGCGCCAAAATCGGCGGCTTCGCGGAGCCTGTCTCCGGTGGTGAGGGCATAGAAGGTTTCCTCGAAGTACGCCTTCAACGTGAGGTTGTCGGTATCGAACATGCCGGTTTCCAACAAGGATGATCCGCCGGCGGCGCCAGTAGGCGTCGGCGATCCGGTCGACTAACATTTGCTCCATGATGCCCTCGGGTTGGAACTCAAGGCGAAGCTGGTGAGGGTATTGATCGAAGTCGCTCTGCTTTTCGAGGTCCGGGAATACGGGGTGCTGGGCGGAAAGGCCACGCTTGAGTGCGTTGTCGCGCACGGCAGGAGTCTTGGTGCCGCCCTTTTTTCCGTTCCGGTGGTTTGCTTCGATCTGCTTGTTCGTTGCCATTGTGTTGTACCGTTCCTTTGTCGAGCGTGATCGAAAAAGAATTCGATCTGGGCTCAAGTTACTGGATGGGATTGCGAGGCGGTTGGCGGGTTGGCTGTAAGTTGTTGTGGGGATTGAGGCGATTTTTGAAAGTTTCTGGGACTCGGGAAAACTTGATGGACGGGCTGTGTGGATAAGGAATCCATGCGACAGGGATTGGATGGGGCGTCGATGCCAGATGTCTATTGTTTCCTGACTTCTGCCGGCAAAGGATAAACTGGTACCCATGCTGACGAATCTGCGCATTCAGAATTTTAAATCCTGGAAAGACACGGGTCCCATTCGGTTGGCTCCGATAACCGTATTCTTTGGGGCGAATAGCGCAGGAAAAACGAGTCTGTTGCAATTCCTGCTGATGTTGAAACAGACCAGCGAATCGTCAGACCGAGGCCGGGTGCTTCATTTTGGGGACGACTATTCACCAGTAGAGCTGGGCACGTTTGAAGATTTGATTTTTGAACACGACGTGACAAACAAACTGGAATTCGAACTTTCTTGGACACTTCCGAAGGCGCTGGAGTTCTCTAATCGGCTCAAAGGACAAAAGTATCAACTGGACGCAGTCACTTTTCGAGCAAGCGTTCTCTCCGAGGGAGACAAGCAGAGGGTTGAGTACCTCGAGTACGAAGGTCTACGGACTGACGCTTCGCCGGTTTTAGTCCGACTTAGTGCGGGGACGGGCAATAAATATAAAATCGCGGCGAAGGAATATGATCTGATGCGCATACAGGGCAGACCATGGCCGTTGCCCGCTCCTGCCCGATTCTACGGATTTCCCGACGAGGTTTCCGCTTACTACCAAAATGCAGGATTCACAAGCGATCTTGCGCTGGAGCTCGAACGCCAACTTAAACGAATTCTGTATTTAGGTCCCTTGCGTGATGTTCCGAAGCGTAGTTACGCCTGGGCTGGGGACATTCCTGACCACGTTAGCAGTAACGGTAGTGGTGCAGTGAACGCGTTGTTGGCGGCGTCAGAAAGAAAGATTAGCGGCGGCTTCAGACAGACCAATCGCCCTTTTCAGCAGGTGATCGCCGAATGGCTCAAGAGGCTCGGGTTGCTAGATTCGTTCGTGGCGCGCAAGATCGCGGAAAATCGAAAAGACTACGAGGTCCGGGTTCGGACGAAGGGTTCTTTAAAAGATGTAGATCTTACGGATGTAGGATTCGGCATTTCACAAGTGCTGCCGGTAGTGGTGGAGTCGTTTTATGTGCCTCCGCATTCTACTGTCGTCATCGAACAGCCCGAGTTGCATTTACATCCTCGGGTTCAATCGGAACTAGCCGATCTTTTTATCGCAGCTATCCAGGCACGGGAAAATGGAGAAGCGCGGTGTGTCCAATTTGTTGTCGAGAGCCATTCTGAACACTTCCTGCAACGGTTACAGAGACGTATCGCCGAAGGAGAAATCAAGCCGGACGACGTAGCATTGTACTTCTGCGAATCAAGCCCGCAAGGATCGATACTCCGTGAACTAAACGTGAATTTGTTCGGGGAGATTGAGCAGTGGCCTAATGACTTTTTCGGCGACCCGATGACGGACATATCCGCCCGCCTGAATGCTGCCGCGGATCGTCAAGTGGAGCCGGTGAAGCGGTGAGGGATTGCCTAGTGGTGGACACCAACGTTTTGTTAGTAGCCGAGGGACAATCCAACTACACGTTAAGGTGTAAGGCGAGTTGTGGAAATATCCTTCAAGAGATTCGGCGGAGTCAGATAGTAGTGCTGGATAGCGGCCGGGAAATCCTAACCGAATACGGAAGGAAACTGGAACGAATAAAAGGTCAGCCTGGTTTGGGACACGAGTTTTGGAAATGGCTTGTCAACGCGAGACTGAGCCATGGCAATTGCGAGACAGTAGACCTCACAAGGCACGATGTAAAGGGCTATGAAGAGTTTCCGGATCACCACGGCCTAAAAGAATTCGATCCGTCTGACCGGAAATTTGTAGCGGTTGCGGCGGCACATCCAAAGAAGCCGAGCATTGTTCAGGCAGGCGACCACAAGTGGTGGGGTTGGAAAGATTCCTTACGAGAATGCGGCATCGAGTTGAATCTACCGTGCGAAGCCGAACTGAAGGCGAAGTGGAAAGCTAAAACAGGCAAGCATGCGTGAAGAATTCTTTAAGTTCCCTCGTACCCCACACTTGTGGTGGCCGCTTGATCGCGCTCCGAAAGACGACCGCGTGATAGAACCAGCGAGTGTTCGGGAGTTGTTGTCAGGCGAGGTGATTGTCGAAGAAAAAATAGACGGAGCTAACCTCGGACTTTCTCTTGATGAACACGGTGAAATTCGCGCACAGAATCGCGGGTCGTGGGTGGATCGCCGAGCTCATTCGCAATTTAATCCGATGTGGGCTTGGATCTCGCAGAGAAAGCTGGCTCTCACGGACGCCCTTCAAAACAACCGAATCTTGTTTGGGGAATGGTGTTTCGCTGTCCACTCGGTTCAATATGACCGGCTGCCAGATTGGTTTCTTGGGTTTGATGCTTATGATCGCGAACGCGGAAGGTTCTGGTCAACCCAAAGGCGGGATACACTACTTAAGGTCGCGGGCGTTAGTCAGGTTCCCCGTCTTCGTGTTGGGCGGACCACGCTGACCGAGCTTCAGGACATGCTTCGATCAGAACAATCCCGGATTGGGAAGGGACCAGTTGAAGGTCTTTACATCCGGAGGGATGGTGCAGAGTGGTTGGGGGCGCGCGCAAAGCTGGTCCGTCCGGAGTTCTTAACGGCAATCGAAGAACATTGGTCCGCCCGTCCGCTCGAGCGTAATCAGCATATCGGACGGAGAGGGCGGATCAGTGCGGGCGTGGGCTTGTGACATTTTTATCTTGGGTAAGAGGGCGATCAGGGCCGCCCCACAGGCTGAATCTCGCGGTGGCGAATGGTTCGTCCGGTACGTCTCGAAGTAGAAAATTGAAAGCCCGTGAAATCCGATCAGGTAGCGGGCGTCTGCCCCAATTTCCGGCAATCGCGCAGGAGCCGGTTCGGCATGAAAAACGGCTCCTGCGATGCATTGATGTATCAGAACTCGATGCGAAGGGCCAACTGGGCCTGGCGGGGAAGGTATTGCGGGAACGTGGAAAAGATGCGCCCGGCGATGCCCGGACAATCCACACAAGTGTTGGGTTGGTTTAAATTGGTGTGGTTCGGCATGTTGAAGACTTCGGCGCGGAATTGCGTGGTGATTCTCTCGGTGATCTGGAACGTCTTGAAGAATGAAGTATCCAATTGCGAGAAATTCGGCCCGACGATCCGGTTGCGGCCGACTGAACCGAATTGACCTTTCTGCGGTCTGCCCCAGACGCCGATGGACTGGCCGTTCGCCGTCAATGGATTGTTGGTGCCCGTAGTGGCGAACCAGCCATACTGGTCGGGAGACGAGACTGAAGGATTGCCCAACAAATCGGGCCGGCACCAACCGGTATCGCGATCCGCGGCGCAATCGCGATAGGTTGGGGTGAGTGTCAAGCCGCTCATCCAGGAGAACAGCCCGTTGATTTGCCAGCCGCCCAGCACCGCATCGGTCAGGCGCGAAGCACTGCCGAGATACTTTCTGCCTTTTCCAAACGGCAGTTCATAAAGCGAAGTGAATAGAAACACATGGGCGCGGGAGTTGTTCGAAATTCCGTAGGCGAGGCGCGCGTCCTGGTTGAAATAGGTGTTGGTGTAGTTCGACGTCTTCGACCAGGTGTAGTGCGACAAAAATGAAATGCCGTTGCCGAATCGCTTCTCAATCTTGGTTTGCAAGCCATTGTAGTTGTTACTGGCGTCGCTGCCGTAGTAGCGCAGACTTTGGGACCAGCCGAATTTCTGGAAGAAGGGCCGGCGCTGATTCGTGGTAAGAGTACCGAAACCATTTATCGTGGGCTGATTTGGATCGTAGTCGCCGCCGTCCCCGGCAAATACGTGCGTTCCCTTGTTTCCCACGTAGGCGACCTCGAGTGACATGCTATCGGAGATTTGGCGCTGCACGGAGAAATTCCAGGCGTCCACCGTTGGCAGGCGAAGCTTGGGCGGCAACGCGAATGGCGTTACACCGTTGGGCAGCAGCGGCCGGCCGTTGGGGCCTAACGGCTGAGAATTCAGAATAGCCCCGGCGCTCAGCGGGGGTGGACCGTTCGCCAGCGTGAATACGGTATCGTAGTTGTTGGCCGGATTCAACGTCTGGATACCGAGCACCGGAAGATTCTGCGTGACGTTGTGGCCGAAGACCGAGCCAAATACACCCAGATCGTATCCGCGGCCGTAACCGGCCCGGACCACCGTCTTCGGCGTAACTTGATAGGCGATGCCGAGCCTGGGCGCGATGTTGGTAAGGCTGCCCTGCACATTGAGATTCAGGCCAACTCCCTTTGAACCGGCCACCAGCACTTCGCCGGTGTTGAGATCTACAAAACCGCCCTTGCCGGCGCCGTTCACTGTCTGCGGCCTATAAATTTCCCAGCGCACGCCATAGTTCACGGTCAGCTTCGAACTGAGGCGCCACGTATCCTGAGCGAAGAAGAACCAGCGATTCTGCGTCTCCTTCGCGTCCGTCACGTCGCTGACATAGCGTTGGAAGAAACTCACATCGCCCAGCAGCAGGCCGGCCATGCCGGACCCTCCACCATTGGGCCCCTGAGTGCGCTCGGGATTGAAGGTCAACTGGCCGGAACGATGCTGATCGCTGGGCACGCGCAGATTATGGGCTTGCCGGATATCGGCGCCGAACTTGAAGGTGTGATTGCCGTGGATGTTCGTCCAGTTGTTGACGAACTGATATTGATTCTCGTTCTGATCGAGAGGGCAGTTGCAGCCATTGACGCCGAGAGCCGAACCGGCCCGAAACAGGTTGTTGCCGTATCCGTTGACAAAGAACGCGGGCATATCGGAGGTGAAGGCATCGTTGTTCAGGCCGGGGATGCCAAGGGCCTTCGCCGGATTGGTGCCCAGAGTGTCCGGGGTTACGAAGACTTTGTAGCGGAAGTAGCCGAATCGGAAATCGGTCAACAGATTCGGCCGCACGGTATAGTCGAAGCCGGCCGCGATGCTATGGTTGCGCGAGTCTGAGACGCCGGCGAACGCGCTGGTGCCGCCGCCTGGTTCAAAGCCCGGTCCAACTGCCAAACCGAAGGCTCCGGGCGCGGTGGTCTTGAACTGCGCCAAGCTGTAGCGGCCGAAGATGTGAATCTTTTCCGTAAGGTAGTGATCGACCCGCGTATTGAACTGATCTTCATTCGACTTCACGCTGCCGGAGCCCGCGTAGTTGGGCTGGTCCAGAGCCGCGGTGGAATTGGGCAGCGGAACCAGGGCCAGCAGCTTCTGGGACTCGGGCGCTAACCGGCTGGCTGGAATCGCA
>JANXXV010000250.1 GCA_025350445.1 Bryobacteraceae bacterium
CGGCATCATCACCGGACTGCAGCGCCGCCGCAATAAGGAACTGAAGCCCTGGGCCTCGTTCCTCCTTGAGGATCTGCAAGGCTCCATTGAGACCATGGCCTTCGCCATGCAATACGATAGCGTGCTCTCCAGTCTGATAGAAGACAATGCGGTGATGGTGAAGGGCCTCGCCCTGCCCGATGAAGGAGGCGGCACCAAAGTCTCGGCGCAAAGCATCGTTCCGCTGGAAGTAGCCCGCGTGCCGTTGGCGTCGGTAATCGCCATCCGCGTGCCGATCACCCAGAGCGGTAATCAGAACGGCGACAAGGCACAAGCGCTGAACGATCTGTTCTCGAAAAAACCCGGAACCGCCGAGGTCCGCCTGAAAATCGAGAAGCCACGCGACTTTTCAGTTATCCTGGACGTGAAGACTCGGGTCCGCCCCGACAAAGAGTTCCGCGCCGAAGTGGAGCGCATCTGCGGACCGGAATCCCTCGAAATTGTAGCGAGCTGACAATCACAAATGAACGAACTGAACCAGCCAGTTATACCCCAACCGCCGAAGCCGCCCAATCCCTCCTGGGAACGCGTGCAGCTAGCACGGCATCCCAAGCGTCCGCACGCCCTCGATTACATTCACCGGCTCAGCCCGTCTTTTTTAGAATTGCACGGCGACCGCGCCTACGCCGATGACGCCGCTATCGTCTCCGGAATGGCGAATTTCGAAGGAAGGCCGGTCATGATACTCGGCCAGCAAAAGGGCCGCGACACTAAACAGAAGCTCCACCGTAATTTCGGTATGCCCAAGCCCGAAGGATACCGGAAGGCGCTGCGCGTGATGCGCCTCGCGGCCAAGTTCAACCGCCCGATCGTTACCCTCCTCGACACCCCAGGAGCGTACCCCGGCATCGACGCCGAAGAGCGCGGCCAAGCCGAAGCCATCGCCGTGAACCTTCGCGAAATGGCGCGCCTCGGCGTACCCATCATCACCGTGGTCATCGGAGAAGGCGGCAGCGGCGGAGCCTTGGGCCTCGGCGTTGCCAACCGTGTTTACATAATGGAGAACGCCATCTACAGCGTGATCTCCCCCGAAAGCTGCGCGGCCATTATCTGGCGCGACTCGGGAAAGGCGGAACTGGCCGCCGCCGCACTAAAACTAACAGCGCCGGATCTGATGAGGCTGGGCATAGTCGACGGCATCATCCCCGAACCCGAAGGCGGCGCACACCTCGACCCCGATATGGCGGCCGATGCCTTGCGCGATACACTACGCCAAACGCTAGCCGAACTGACGCAGCTATCGCCCAAAGATCTGATCGATCACCGCTACGCCAAGTTCCGCCGCATGGGCAACTTCTTTGCGGAGGCTGCCCACGCGTGAAACCCATCTACTTCATCATCGGCGGCATTGCCTTCATCGGCCTGCTCTTCTACCTGACGCTTGGTCAGAAGCACTATCGGGTAGAAGTCTGCGTGGCCTACCTGGGCCGTACCGATTGCCGCACCGCGTCCGCTGCAACTAAGCAGCAGGCGCAGCGCACCGCCACGGAAAACGCCTGCGCTCTCATCGCGTCCGGTATGACGGATTCCATCGCCTGCGCCAACACGCCGCCCACCAGCATCAAGTGGCTGGAGTAACTATTCCGCGGGAGTCCGGGGGCCAGGTCCTACTGGTATCGGGTCGTCGCCGAAGCGCTGGTGGAGCGGATACCCGAAGACTTTGCCCGCTACGTTTACACCGCAGCAGAACCCGAAGGGTCCTGCTGCGGTGACCATCACCGGATCGTCCCCGGTCCGGAATTCTCCCACGGAAAACTGGTGCCCGGGTTTCATCAACACTCGAACCGGACCGGCGTCCGAGACGAATTCCAGGGTGTCGCCCAATCGAATCTCCTTCGCTTTGGCGTCCGAGGTGAGATTGTCTCCGGCCGCATCGTAAGTCAACGTAATTTTCTGAACTGCCATTTGGGGCTCCTTTTTATTGGTGTGCAAACTACCGCTTTAGTAACTCTTGAAACTGCGCATCCTTTTGTAGATCGGCCAGCGACGGATCGTGGCTCAAGTCGGAAGCGAGGGACTTCGGCGAGTCCCGAAGCACCTGCAACGCCTTACTCCGATACTTCAACACCTCGTAGGCCAGCACCGCCCGCCTTCGAACCCGGACGTTCTGCGGGTCCATCTGCAGAGCCTGCGCCATTTCGAACTCAGCGCGGTTGGCATCCCCCAGATGCGCGGCAATGAGTGCCAGCACTGACCGTGACGAAGCCGAGCGCGGATTCTGCGTCACCTCGGCTTCGGCCAGCTTCAGCGCTTGGCGGTATGCGTTCGAAGCGTCGCCGCCACGCCCCAGCCGCAGATAGGCGTCGGCCAGGTTCTTCGCCAGTATCGCTGTCGGCGGACCGGCCTGAATGCTTTGCTCGAAATACCGGCTGGCTTCGGAGAACCGGCTCTGACTGAAATACAGGTTTCCGATATTCGAGAGCGTGTTCGGAGTTTTCTCCAGAGCCAGAGAGCGCAGCAGAGCCTTCTCGGCCTCTTCGAATCTAAACTGCTCTTTCAAGGCCAGACCTAAGTTACTATGATCTGCCGCATTCGACGGAGCCAGCTCCGTAGCCCGGCGAAACATCTGCTCGGCCTGTTGATATTGCCCAAGCGAGAAGTAGTACACGCCGAAGGCGGAATACGGCGCGTAGTGTCCAGGCTCAACCTCAATCGCTTTCCGGTAGGTTGCCATCGCCTGATCGGGCTGATTCATCGCCGCGTAGACAACCGCCAAATTCCGCCAGGTCTTCTGTTCCAGCGGGTTCAACTCAATCGCCCGGCGGTAGTCCTGCGCGGCCTGTTCATATTGCCCGCGCATCTGCTTGATGCCGCCTGCCAGGTATAGGACAAGGTAGGAGTCCGGGTTGATGCTCTGCGCCTTCGCAATGAATTCCCCGGCCCGATCCAGCCATTCACGCCCCTGGGACACCTCGAACTTCAACATGTTCACTTCGGCCATCCGGGCCAGGGGCAGCGGCGACTTCGGATCAATAGCTGCCGCCTTGCTGAAAGACGCGATCGCAGCATCCGCTTGCGACACGCCGCTTCGATAGGAAGCCATTCCCTCCACGTAATCCGGATATGCTGCCGGGGACACCGACTCGGTCGCCGTGGCGCCGCGCAGCCGAAGTGCGCCGGTCACCGCAGCCACAAGCGCCTGTCCAAGGACGGATAGATTCGCCGCCGCATAGGTTCCCCTCAGCTCGCGCAGGGTTAGTCCGGAAGCGGCATCGACGATGGAAGCATGGGCGGTGATCTCCCCGCCGCCATTCCGCAGCGACGTCTTCAGTACATGCGTTGCGCCTAAAATGGACTTCGCCTTCTCTGGCGTATCCACCTTGTTGCGCTGCGCCTCCGCGGCCGGCATCACCAGCAGGTTGCGATGCCCATCGGAAAGCCGACTGGCCACATCGTCGATGATGCCGTTGGCAGCCTGAATTGGCGCACCTTCCACCGTCACCGGCAGCACGGCCAGCCGCATTGCCGGACCGCTGTGCTGCTGCCACTGCCAGAGATTGAAACCCGCAACCGGAACCACCGTGAGCGCTGCGGCCAGTACCCATTTCATCGCGAGGCGCTTCGGGTTGATCGCTGCCGCCACTGCCAAAACCGACCCGTACCGCGCTGCTGCATCCGCCGCCAGGCAACGGGTTACAATCGAGCGCCATGGCGACGGCAGATCCGCAATCTTGCGAAGCCAATCGGTCTCGCGCACTGTCGCCAGCGTCACCGTGGCCGCTTTCGATCCCGCGAAAGTGACGGCGCTGCCCTTCCCAATCTCCGGTGCAGTAAGCCGCACCGGAGCCTTGCCCGTCAACATGATGTGGAACACCACGCCCAGCGCGTAAAGGTCGGAGGCGAACGTCATCGGCTCGCCCAGGAACAACTCGGGCGCCATGTAGTCCAGTGTTCCGCCGCGCTCACTCCGGCCGAAGCCGCCGCCATCGGCCAGCTTCAGCTTGGCCAGTCCAAAATCGGTCAGCACGGCGCGCACGCTGGATTCGGCCGACTTGGTCAGAATCACATTGGCGCACTTCAGATCCCCATGCACCACGCCCTGCCGGTGCGCCTGCGCCAGACCGGCGCACAGTTGCAGCGCGATCTCTTTTGCTTCCGCCGGCTTCAGGGGACCCGCGCGGGCGATCCGTTGCGACAGAGTTTCGCCATCCACGAACTCCATCGTGATGAAGTCCACTTCGCCCGATGGCGTCTGCGCTGTGTGCAATTCATGCACCTTGCAGACGTTGTAATGGCTCACTTCACGCGCCGACCGGGCTTCCGGGGGAAGCCGGTTTTGAAACCCAACCTGCGCGCATTTCACAGCGATCCGCCGGTCGAGCTTCTCATCCAGCGCTTCGTAGACCACTCCCATACCGCCCCGGCCGACCACACGCAACATGCGAAATCTGCCGCTTACCAACTCGCCTGGCTCGAACGGCTCCGAAGCAGTTTCGGGACGCAGGATCAGCGGGTCCCGCAGGAAACCACCCATCCGCTCTTCCCACTCGATGCGGTTCCGCACCTCTTCATAGAGCCCCGGAGTGGCGCTGCACAGCGAATGCAGAAAGCTGTCCCGCTCACCCGGCGGGCGCTCCAGCGCGGACTCGACAAGCATCATTACAAGCTCGTCGTTTTCGAGTTCGCCTTGCATTTTCCCTGCTCCAGTCTTTCGAAAAGCCAGCGGCGGGCATCGCCGAAGTTGCGTTGCGCCGTGCGGAGCGGAAGGCCCAGCGCGGCCGCCGTCTCCTCGTCCGTAAAGCCCCAGAAGAACTTCAACTCGACCACGGAGCACCACTCCGGCTGCGTCTGCGAAAGCTCGTCCAGCATGCCGTCGATCGAAAGAGCCAACTCGATTTGAGTCTCACGGCCGCGAAGCAACTCCTCCATTCCTTCCATCGGTATCTTTACGCCGTGGGGCCGTGCGCGCGCGTGATCGATCAACAGGCGGCGCATGGCGCGCGCGGCGACGGCATAAAAATGACGCCGGCTCGCCCAGTCGTTCTCGCGGGCGCCCACCAGCCGGAAATAGGTTTCATTCAACAGCGCGGTGGGCTGCAGCGAATGGTCGGAGCGTTCCTTGCTCATCAACGCGCCCGCGATTCTGCGCAGATCCGGCAGCACCAACTGAAACAGCCGTTCTTCGACACTGCGATCCCCGCCACTCCAGGCGCGGAGCAAAGCAGTGACTTCACCGTCATCGTCTGCTTTATTCACCGTCTTGTGAACCGGCTGAATTCCATCATGCCCGCAGGCGGGGCGAAATAGGATGAATCGGCTGGTCAGTACTGTTGCGAATTCCATGATCCACTCATCAGAGCGAGACCGGCCGGGAAAGCCCGCCAAGTAATTTGTACACCCAACTACAATAGTTGGCGTGGTTCCAATCCTCCGAAATCTGGCGCCTTGGCTGGCCGGCTTCTGCACTCTGTTCGCACTGGATGCCGCGCTATTCCGAACCCCCTATTACCGGCGGATTCTAGAGCCAGATTCCTACGCCGGCCAGATGGAACGAGTGCTTCGCGCCGCCGGCAACCAGTCAATAGCGGTGCTGGGCGACTCGCGTATCGCCGAGGGCTTTTCGCCCCGTGTGGCGGACCAGCGCCAGCCAGCTTTCCGATTTCTGAACGCTGCCGTTCCGGGGACCACCCCTCGCTGCTGGTATTACCTGTTACGGGATCTGGACCCGAAGCCGGGACGCTTCAAGAAAATTGTTCTGCCGGTGGATGCCTACGAAGACGAGGACGGCGGCTGGGAGTGGGCTGACCGCACGCTGGATCTGAACTTTCTAGCCGCCAGGCTCCGCTTGACGGATACGCTGACTGTTACCGCGTCTTTCCACGCCGCCGATACGCGCTGGAATGCGCTGCTGGCCTGCCTGTTGAAAGGTCTCCTTTTGCGCGAAGATCTGCAAGCGTTTCTGGCTCACCCCGGATTGCGCCTGGACAAAGCAGCTTTGTACCGGGCATCGGGAGCCGAGTGGGCGTACAACTACGACGGGAATGCGAAAGATCTGACAGGAGCGGTTCTTCGCGACCCTTCGCCGCGCCAACCCTCGCCGCAAACCGGACTGTACGCGGCGTATCGCCGTGAGTGGTTTGGGCGGATCGTCAGCCGCTATAAGAAGTCCGGCACGTCGATCCTCTTCCTCCGTCTGCCCAGGGGCCCGGTTGCCCCCTCGGTCAGCCGCGCCCGCCCAGGAAGTTCCATACGTGGATTCGCCGGTGTCACCGTCCTTCCGGAGAATCTCTTCGAATTTCTTGAAGCGCCGGAGTACTTCTTTGATGAACTGCACTTGAACGCACGCGGCAGACGACTGTTCTCCACCCAACTGGCCGACGTTCTGGCAGGTTCGCGCTGATGCTGTTTCAAACGCCGCAGTTCATCCTCTTTTTACTGCTGGTGCTCTTCGCGTTCCATGCGGTGCCATTCCGCATCGGACGCTTTGTGCTGCTGGCTGCCAGTTACGCCTTCTACATGATGTGGAACGCGAAGTTCGTGCTGCTTCTGCTGTTGCTGACGGTGGTGGACTTCTGCGCGGCTCTGCTGCTGTCCGGCAGTCAAGCGCGGAACAGGCGGATGTTGCTAGTCACCGGCATCTCGGCGAACCTCGGATTCCTGGCCTTCTTCAAGTACTACAATTTCTTCGCCTCGTCGCTGGCAAACCTGATCCACATCCCAGAGCAGAGCGTGCTGTTGCGGATCGTGCTTCCGGTGGGCATCAGCTTCCATACGTTTCAGAGCATCTCGTATCTGGTGGATGTCTTCCGCGGCGAACAACAGCCGGTTCGCAACTTCGTGGACTATGCGCTGTATATTGCATTCTTCCCGCAACTGGTGGCCGGACCCATTGTGAGGGCCCGCGATTTCTTCCGCGATCTGCATCACTGGCGGCCGCCCTCAGCGGAGGTCTTCAGCAGTGGCTGTTTCCTGATACTACAGGGCATGGTAAAGAAGGTGGTTCTCGCGGACCGGTTTGGAGCTGTAGCCGCCTTGTACTTTGGAAACGTGACGGCGCATCCGGGCGCGCTTTCCGCCTGGTCCGGGGCGTTCGCATTCGCGTTTCAGATTTATTTCGATTTCTCCGCTTACACCGATATCGCCATCGGCTCCGCGGCACTATTCGGCTTTCATTTCCCAGCCAATTTTCGCGATCCGTACTTTGCCACCAGTGTGACGGACTTCTGGCGGCGCTGGCATATGTCGCTCTCCACCTGGTTGCGCGATTATCTCTACATCCCGTTGGGAGGGAACCGGCACGGTGCATGGGCCACGTATCGAAATATCATGATCACCATGCTGCTGGGTGGACTTTGGCATGGGGCTAGTTGGAAGTTCGTGGTCTGGGGCGGCTATCAAGGGGCGCTGCTGTCCGCCGAACGGCTGTTCCCAGGCCGCGTTGCCATGCCGGCTTTCGTAAAAAGCTTGTCCACATTCGCTCTAATCTCCGTGGGCTGGGTGTTCTTTCGGGCGGATTCACTGCATGATGCGGGAATCGTGACGTCGCAGATGATTTCCTGTAGTGCGGGAACGTGGCTGCTGGGACCAACCCACCTTTTTCTTCTCGCGTGCACTATGATAACTGCCCCAAGGCCGATGTTGGAACGCATCGCTCAATCGCCAGGCTGGACGAAAGTGCTTGTAATCGTCTGCGGCCTGACGCTGATTGAGTTGTTCGCGGCCGGTGAAGGCACCGTGCCGTTCATCTATTTTCAGTTCTGAGCAGCAGCACTCCGGCTAACGGCGCGGCCGCGGGATGCCATCTGTCTGCACTTCGCGAATGTTTGTGGGCATCGACAATGATAGTGCCTGCACCAAAC
>JANXXV010000263.1 GCA_025350445.1 Bryobacteraceae bacterium
GAAATGTTGCTCAAGGGCTTACGTGACTATTGGGCGGTAAACGACGGCCGGGTCGAGCAAAATGTTCACATAGACTGCAACAAGGTTCTTGAGAAAACGTTAACGTATCTGGATGCGCGAATTCAGGAAAGCGGCGCGCAGGTAACCCATGATCGTTTGCCCACGGTCATGGCGGAAGAACTGCCGCTGCTTCTGCTATTCCAAAACCTCATCGGAAACGCGCTAAAGTATCTCCGGCCGGGCCATCCGCCACGGATCCACGTTTCGGCGGAAAAGGCCGCAAACGTCTGGAACTTTTCCGTACATGACAACGGCATTGGCATCGAACCGCAATACCTGGAATCGATCTTCGCGCCTTTCAAACGCCTCCACGGAACCGAATACCCCGGCAGTGGGATCGGTCTGGCCATTTGCCAGAAGATCGCCCAGCGTTACCGCGGCCGGATTTGGGTCGAATCCGTGCCGTTACAAGCATCCACATTTCACTTCACGATTCCGGCCCAAGGAAATGAAGTATGAACGCGGCTAAGATTGTCCTGATTGAGGACAACTCCGCCGACGTTTTTCTGATTGAAATGGCGCTTAAGGAGAGTGGCATAGTTTACGAGATGACCAGGTTCCAAAACGGCGAGGAGGCTATTGACTCTTTATGTCCGCCGCAGGGGTCAACCACAAACGCACTCCACCCGGACGTCATACTCCTCGATTTGAACACTCCCAAGAGTGACGGCTTCGCGGTGCTTGAGAAACTGAGGCAGGCCCCGCACTTGGCCGGCGTGCCGATTGCAATCGTCAGTTCATCGCAAGCCACAAGCGATAAGCACCGCGCCGGCATTATCGGACGCACCCGCTACATAGAAAAGCCTTCGAACCTGGAAGAGTTTCTCACCACGGTTGGACAAGCGGTCAAAGAAATGTTGTCCTGACCAACCCATGTCCAGCCGCGTCCGTCTGGTGCGCGAGGCCAAGCCTGGCCGATCCAGTGAGATGAAATGATCTCACCTAGTATGCCGTCCCGGCTAATTCTTTACAGCGCAAGGTGGGGCAGACACCTTGTCTGCGCGCTCGCCCCCCAGCGAGCGCTCTTGCTCCCGTCGTCAACTCTTACGGGGGACACGACATGCAGCCAGTCGAGCGTGGAACGGGCGAACCTGTGAGGCGCGGCGCAATGGTGACGAATGGCAGTGGTGAGAGTGCCGCTCCGCGTTGAAACCCGCTGGTGGCGCTCGACTCCACGCGAGGACCTGAAATTCAACAGACCCCGCCGTGCCCGGTAGTCTCGCCGGACGAAATGAATAGCGTTGTCCGTACCGTCATTGTCGCTCCGATGACCACCGTCAAGCGGGCTTATCTCACTCGGGTGGATGCGGTGTTTCAGAAGAAGCGGGGACAAGCGGCAGTAGACCGGATTCACGCGGTGCACCGCCATCGGCTAGTGCGGAAGTTGGGCACCGCGCCGGTAAAGATCACGCAAGCCGTCTCCAGTGTGCTTGCGGCTTGTGTGCCCGCCAATAAAGCTTGTGCGATACCCGCGGGGCAAGCTTGATACCATCTACGTTTAGCTGGAGGAGACCTATGAGCAACCTGGTAAATCGCCGCACGATTGTGAAATGGGCGGGCGCGCTGCCGGTCTTGAGTTCCATTGCGGCGGACCTGGCGTGGCAGAAAGCCATGGCCGCGGTAACCAAGGGGGCGGGCGGCAACATCTATTCGAAGATCGGCGTTCGCCCGTTCATCAACGGGCGCGGCACTTGGACGTATCTCAGCGGCTCCCTGGAGCTGCCGGAAGTGCGGGCGGCGAAACAGGAAGCAGCCCGGCATTTTGTGGACATCTTCGAGCTGCAGCGCGCGGCGGGCAAACGGTTGGCGGAGCTTTCCGGGGCAGAATCGGGTATGGTGACGTCGGGCGCGGCGGGCGCCATGGCGTCGGCCACCGCAGCCTGTATGGCAGGGACGGATGCGGCGAAGATCTGGCAGTTGCCGGATACCACCGGCCTGAAGAACGAGGTGATTATGTTTGGCGGGCGGAGCGCGTTCGACAGCGCCATTCGCCTGACGGGCGCCAAACTGGTGGTGACGCATACGCATGATGAGTTGAAGAGCGCCATTAACGGTAAGACCGCCATGATTTATACGACGGCACTGGGCGGGCAATTAGAAAAGGCGCTGGCAATTGCCAAGGGTGCAAGAGTGCCGTTGATGTTGGACGACGCCGCCGGGATTCCGCCCATTGAGAATTTGCGCACGTATGCCAAGCTCAACATCGATCTTTTTTGTTTCAGCGGTGGTAAGGGTCTGGGTGGGCCGCAGTGTTCCGGAATTCTGCTTGGCCGGAAAGATTTGATCGAAGCGGCGCTGGCGAATACCAGTCCCTGGGAGGGCGCGATCTGCCGCGCCATGAAAGTGGGCAAGGAAGAGGTGATGGGCTGCCTGGCGGCCGTGGAAGCGTGGAGCAAGATGGATCTGGTTGCCCTGAACCAGGAATGGAATCGCAGGGTGAAACGGATTGCAGCGCTAGTGGAAACAGTGCCGGGGGTGACGACCGAAGTGAAGATTCCCGAAGACGGCAATCGCTATCCGACACTGACCGTTCACTGGAATGAAGCCGCGTGGAAATTTACGGTGGCGGACTGCGACAGGCAATTGCGCGAGGGCGAGCCGCGGATTGAAGTTCTGACGGCTTCGAATCCGAGTCTTGTATCCGCGGTAAGCGAAGGCGATCCGAAGACGCCGCGCACGAACCACCTGCAAATTATCTCGCTCACGATGCAGCCGGGCGAGGAACTGATTGTGGGCCGGCGTCTGCGGGAGATTCTCAACGGGGCGCGGAAGAACGCGAAGGGGTAATATCGATGCGGATTGGTTGGTTCTTTTTGTTTGTTTTTAGCGCGGCGGCACAGCCCCGCTACGATCTGGTGCTCAAGGGTGGGCATCTGGTGGATGCCAGGAACAACATTTCCGCCATCCGGGATATTGGAATTTCCCAGGGGAAGATTGCGGCGGTGGCGGAGAATATTCCGGCGGGGGAGGGGCGGAAGTCGATCGATATCTCGTCGCTGTACGTCACGCCTGGGTTGGTGGATATCCACACGCATGTGTTCGCCGGCAGCATGGGCCGTGAATATCTTGGGGAAGACTGCGTGCGGCCGGACGGCTTCACGTTTCGCAGCGGGGTAACCACAGTTGTCGATGCCGGCAGTTCCGGCTGGCGCAATTTCGGCGAGTTTCGCGATCAGATCATCAATCGCTCGAAGACGCGTGTGTTCGCCATGTTGAATATCGTGGGCAGCGGCATGGGTGGGCGGCCGGACGTGGAACAGAACACGAAAGACATGGATCCGCGGAAGACGGCGGAGGTTGCCAAACGGCACAGTGACGTGGTGGTGGGAATCAAAGTGGCGCACTATGCGGGCCCGGAATGGATTGCCGTGGATCGTGGCGTGGAAGCGGGGAACCTGGCACATATTCCGGTGATGGTGGACTTTGCGACGTTTCGCCCGGAGCGCCCATTTCAGGAACTAGTGCTGAAGCATCTGCGGCCGGGAGATATTTACACTCACGCGTATTTGCGGGCGGTTCCGATGCTGGATGGGGATGGAAAACTTCTGCCGTATCTATTCGAAGCGCGGAAGCGGGGCGTTATTTTCGATGTGGGGCATGGCGCGGGTAGCTTTTCTTTCCGCCAGGCGGTGCCTGCGATGCAGCAGGGTTTCTGGCCGGATTCGATTTCGACGGACTTGCACATCGACAGCATGAACGCCGGCATGAAGGACATGCTGAACGTGATGTCGAAATTCCTGAACATGGGGATGCCGCTCGACCGGGTGATTGCTGCGTCAACGTGGAGTCCGGCGAAAGAGATTCAGCACGAAGAGTTGGGCCATCTTTCAGTGGGCGCCGGCGCGGACATAGCGGTGTTGCGGTTGGTGGAGGGAGATTTTGGCTTCGTCGACTCCGCGAGATTGAAGATGCGCGGAACCCGCAAGTTGGTTGCGGAGATGACGCTTCGGGACGGGAAGGTGGTGTGGGATTTGAACGGGATGGATAGCCCGGATTGGAACACGCCTACCAAATAGGCTTGGGTTAGTAGGACAGAACGAACGTGATGTCGGCCACGGACTCCTCGAAATGTTCCCAGTCGTCGGTAAACGGATTGACGATTGAGTAGGGATCGATCAGATAGACAGTGGTGTTTCTGGGCGTCCCATCACCGATGAGTCCGTAAATTGCGACCGCGTGCTTAAAGGATTCCGGTTTTCCGGGATAATTGAAAAAGCCGAAAGCGGCTACGGGCCCTCTGCTCAGCAGTTGCGCCAGAATTTCCAGGGTGACGGATCTGCTCTGAAAGTCGTGCAGCCCGAGTTTCACCGCACGAGCCAGCAAGGGGACAGACGAATCTGGAAGGGTGCCGGCGTCCAAAGGAACCTTTGCCGACTGCGCCAATGACTTGACGTGGTCCGTGCCGGCAATGGAATGCCTGCGCATCACCATGGCGGTGGAAGCGGCCCAACAATCCTGCTTGTTATCGGTTCTGATGGTGGCGATGTGATGGCGAATGTCGACAGGGCCCATGGTAGTGGTATTGTAATGCGCCCTGGGTGAAAACACCCGGATACTTGCGGCACTTTTCCCCTGATCCCGTCCGATTCGCTCCGTATCCGCGCCTTTTGCTGGGTTTCCCGTTTGGCAGGAGGATTGCCCTCAGATACCGTCATGAGCAAAGTCGGGCGCCGGTCGTTCATTGGAAGTGCGGCAGTTCTGGGGGGCGCCTTCTGGGCCAATCAAGAGCTGGAAGCGCTGCCGCAAAATACGAATACCAGATCCAAGCCGTCGGATCTGAAAATAACCGACATGCGCGTGGTGAGTATCGCCCGTGCCCCAATGCCTTGTCCGCTAATTCGGATCGACACGAACCAGGGTATCTATGGATTGGGAGAAGTGCGGGACGGGGCGAGCAAGAACTACGCGCTGATGCTGAAGAGCCGGCTGTTGAACGAGAATCCGTGCAACATCGACAAGGTCTTCCGCAAGATCAAGCAGTTCGGGGGACATGGGCGGCAGGGCGGCGGAGTTAGTGCGGTGGAGATGGCGCTGTGGGATTTGGCGGGCAAAGCTTATGGTGTGCCCGTGTATCAGATGATCGGCGGCAAGTTTCGCGATCGAATCCGCTGCTATGCCGATACCACCGAATCCCACGATCCGAAAGAGTACGGGCGGCGCCTGAAAGCGCGCCGTGACGAGGGCTTCACGTGGCTCAAGATGGATCTCGGTATCGATTTATTGGACGGGGTGCCCGGTACGGTGACGCGGCCTGCCGGCCAATCGACCGGCCAAGGCGATCGCACACAGCACATGTTCACCGGAACCGAGCTGACGCCAAAGGGCATTGCGAAAATGGGTGAATATGTGGCGATGGTACGGGAAGAGGTGGGCATGGAAGTGCCGCTTTCCGCCGACCACTTCGGTCACATTGGGGTCAATAGCTGTATACGCCTGGGCAAAGAATTGGAGAAGTACAACATGGCCTGGCTGGAGGACATGATTCCCTGGCAGTACACCGAGTTATTGAAAAAGATATCGGACGCGGTGGATATTCCGATTCTCACCGGGGAAGATATTTTCTTGAAAGAGCCGTTTATTGAATTGTGCCGGAATCACGCTGTGGATATCATTCACCCGGACCTGGCGACTTCCGGCGGAATTCTGGAGACGAAGAAGATCGGTGACATGGCGCAGGAGTACGGCGTGGCGATGGCGATGCACTTTGCGGGCAGCCCGGTTTCCTGCATGGCCAATGTGCATTGCGCGGCGGCGACGGAGAACTTTCTGGTGCTGGAGAATCACTCTGTCGATGTTCCTTGGTGGGGCGATCTGGTGGAAGGGGTTGAGAAGCCGATTATTAACAAGGGATTCATCACCGTGCCGGATAAGCCTGGCCTTGGCGTGACCTTGAACGATGATGTGGTGAAGCAGCACCTGCTGGAGCCCGGCTTCTTTGAGCCCACTCCGCAATGGAATGTAGATCGCACTAACGATCGTCAATGGAGCTGATAGCCGTTCTTCACCATGCGGATGCGGTGCACGTTTCCGCCTTCCGTGATGTAGAGCAGATTTGAATCGGCGCCCCGGCCGAAACCTACGTTGGTTGGCAGATTCGGGGTGGGGATGAACGCGCGTTCTTTTCCGGCGGGAGAGTAGACGACCACCCCGGGCCGGCTGATGCGGCGGACGGCGACATAAAGGTTGCCCTCAACATCGGTGGTCAAACCGTCGGGGCCGTCTTCCGGCGTGTAGTCCACCAGGATGTTGCGAAACTTGGCGGAGCCGTCCGGCGCAAGATCATAGGTGAGCAGCGCCATGCGTCCGCGGGCGACGGGCACGGTTGCCGGAACGCGGCCGATTCCGGTGGTACCGTTCTCGTTTGAGACCACATAGAGTGTGCGCTGATCGGGCGACACGCAAACCCCGTTGGGTTTTCCGGCATCGGTAATGATGCGATGGATCGAGCGGTCCGGGTCGATTCGATAGACAGCCTGGAAGGGCTGGTCAATCGGCTCATATCCCAGGTAGCGCGGATCGCTGAAGTAGATGCGGCCTTTTTCATCGATGGTCATGTCGTTCGGCGAGTTGATCGGACGGCCTTCGAACATGGCGGCGAGAATCTCGGCCTTGCCTGTTTTCATGTCGGTCCGTGTTACCCTGCGTCCGCCGTAGTCGGCGCCCTCAGCCGCCAGCAGACGGCCCTGGGCGTCGAACTTGAGGCCGTTGGACATGCCGCTAGGGGAGCGGAATACCGAGACTTTGCCCGTCTTGGGGTCGAATTTCATGATATGGCCCGCCTGCATGTTTGAGGCGTGGGTGAACGTGACGTCGCTGAAGTAGATGGTGCCGTCGGGCGCTGAAGTGACGCCTTCGGTGAGGATGCCACCTGAGAATATCTGCTCCAGCTTCGCTCCGGGTGGCAGAATAGCGGGGTCTCCGGAAGGCTTGGGCTGGGCGGCCATGGGCAACCAGATGGCCAGTAGAAGGAAAAGCGCTGCGGGAATCATCGGCTATGAATCCTATCACACTGTCCAAGTCCTCTTGGGCGGCGCGTGCGATTATTCGTAGAGGAGTTCGGACAGGCGCCCCTCCGACATCAAGGCATAGCGGGTTTCATGCCATGCCTTTTCCGAACCAGCTTCAACGATCATTGCTTTCTCGAATTTCTTAGAGGCGTCCACAAGCCCCGCAATGTAGACGTAGGTTCTGGGATGCTGAATCAGATCCCACGCCTCGTGCGAATTCTCGAGCAGCACGCGGTCGAGAGCAGGCGCGACATCAAAGTGCGGGCGCGGACTGACGGCCTCGAATGCCTTGAAGGATTTCTCGTCGTAGTACAGCGCCAGGTCTCTCCGTATTTCGTTTTGGTACAGTAACTCCATTCCGGCGTTGGCTCCGTAGAAGAGCCGGACCTTTCCCTGCCAGCCGCCGCGCTTTTCGTAGATATGGCGGACAAAGGCGCGGAACGGGGCGATGCCGGTACCCACGCCGATCATCAGCAGGTTGCAGGTGTCGTCTTCCGGGACTTGGAACCGGGAGCCGTACGGTCCGGTGATCTGGATGGAATCGCCGGGTGAGGCGTCGCAAAGATAGTTGGACGCTTTGCCGGGATAGCGTTCTCCACTGATGTCGTCGATGTAGTAGCAGCGCCGGACACAAATAGAGATGGCGCCCTGGCGGCCATACTCACCTTCGCGCGGGCTGGCGATGGAGTACAGGCGCAGATGGTTTCTGTTGCCGAACTCGTGGGGGCCTGGCACCAGGACGCCGACGCTTTGCCCCTCACGAAAGCTGAATTCCGGCACGGGCAACTGCAGCACCATATGCCGGACTTCTGCTTCCCAATCGGCGGGAGTGATTCGTTCGCTGCTGACCAGCGTTGCCGTATAGGGACGGCTGACATCGTATTCGGACAAGTTCATGGATGATTCCGCTCACTTTCCGGCGTTTCCACGCCGGTGATATTCTTGCGCCTGCTGCACGAAGGGGATACTTTGCAACCGCCACAACCGTGGCCGAGGTAGTCGAGCACATCCTTACCGGGGCCACAGCCGGAATTTCTGCGCACGACGGACTGCAGAAAAAGCCAGAGGCCCAGGATGGCCATCATTCCGAGGACGCCTGTTAGCAAGGTGAGCAGAGTATCCAGCATGATCAACCTCCGTTCCCCATGCCGGCGAAGCCCATGAAGGCGAGCGACAGAATGCTGGCCAGTATCAACGTGAGAACCGTGCCTCTGGCTAGGGTTGGGATGTCGGATAAGTCTGTGCGTTCCCGAACGACGGCCAGCAGGACCAGAGCGAGGCAGTATCCACTGCTGGCTGCGATGGCGAATACGGTGCTCTGCACGAAGTTGTATCCCCGGGAGGTTTGGAACAAAGGAACGGCGAGCACCGCGCAGTTGGTGGTGATGAGCGGAAGGTAGACGCCCAGTTCCCGAAATAGCGACGGGCTTGATTTCTTGATGAACATCTCTGTCAGTTGCACAGTGGCGGCGATGATCACGATATAGGTGATGATGCGGAGATATTCCGCATGCAGAGCGACGAGAATCAGATTTGTTCCGTAGGAGAGGACGCTGCTGACGGTGATGACGAACATCACCGAGACACCCATGCGCCAAGCGGTGGCCAGCTTGCCCGACAGGCCGAGGAACGAGCACATGCCGAGAAAGACGCTAAGGACGAAATTGTTGATCAGCAGTGCGTCAACGAAGATATGACTCAGAGATTCGTTCATGAACCTACCTCCGCGAAGGCCGTGATTTCAGCGTTGTCCGTAGTGCGCTTTCGCTTTCCCCACTGTTCCCGCCAGACGGTAAATATCAGCAGCCAGATGGCGAGCGCGATGAAGCCTCCAGGCGGGAGCAGGAACAGCACCCATGGTTCGAAGTTTGGACCGAACACAGGGTAGCCGAGAAAGGTTCCGGCGCCGAGGACTTCGCGGATCATGCCGAGGCTAGACAAAGCGAGCGCGAAGCCGAAGCCGGAGCCGAGTCCGTCGAGCATCGATTTCCCCACCGGCTTCTTCCCGGCGTAGGCTTCGGCCCGCTCCAAAACGATGCAGTTCGACACGATCAAGGGAATGTAGGCGCCCAGGGCCTTGTAGACGTCAATGCTGATGGCTTTCACCAGATAATTGACGATGGTGACCGCGGTGGCGATGATGGCGATATAGGTGGCAATGCGCACCTGTTTAGGTACCATCTTCCTCACCATGGAGATCAGCCCATTGGAAAATACCAGCACGAACGTGGTAGCCAGGCCCATGGCAACCGCGTTGCGAACGCTGTTGGTGATGGCGAGCGTGGGGCACATTCCCAGAACGTGAACGAACACCGGATTCTGCTTCCAGAGGCCGTAAATAAACGGGTGGTCCGCTTCAGACGCCGCAACTCCGGATGAATGGCAACTTAGCTTTTCGCTCATCAAATGCCTCTCTTGATGCGGTCCAGATTCCTGGCAATGACTAGCGCCGCGTCCTGCACGCTTTTCTGCAACATGCGGCCTACGGCGCGGGAGGAGACAGTGGCGCCGGAAATGGCGTCGATTTCCCAAGCGTTCTTCTTGGCCCCGTGTTTCACAACGGTAATGGGATGTGCGGATTTATTGTTGTCAAAGTCGAACTTCGCGTCGAGACCGGTAAAGTTTTCCGCGAACGGGCGGTCGCTGCGAATGCGGTCGCCCAGGCCGGGTGTTTCCCGCATGTCCACTACTTTGAATCCGGTGATGGTCTGCTTCTCAGGGGAATAGGTGTACATGGCGGAGATCACATCGGCATAACCTCGATCGCTGGCTTCAATCACGATGCCGAGAAATTTGCCCGATCCATCGTAGCCGGCGAACAGCCTGGGGTTATCTCCTTCCAGGCCGGGCAGGATGGCCAGGCCGCCGCCCGGTTGGATGCCGTAGATAATCTGTTTCTGCATTCCGGGCAGAAGCTGCGCCACCGATTCGCCCATCATGAGTTCCTGGTTGTGGCGAATGCGGGCGCGCGTATTGATGTGAGTGGCCACGATGAGCAGACCACAGATGAACGAGACGGCGCCAAGCATGCGGACCATGCGGAAGCCGCTGGACGGAGGGGGTTGATTGGGAGTCACTTGGCGGCCTCCTTCTTCTTTGCTCCGTAGGTACGCGGTTGAGTCAGATTATCGATCAACGGCGACAGCGCATTACCCAGAAGAATGGCGTACATCACCCCTTCGGCCAAGCCTCCCTTGAATCGAATCAGCACGGTGATGAAGCCCATCAACGCGCCGTAGATCCACATGCCCAACGGGGTGACGGGGGAAGCTACAGGGTCGGTCGCCATGAACATAGCGCCCAGCATCAATCCGCCGGAGAACAGAACGAAGATGGGGCTGGGGTATTGAGCCTCGTTCACGTAGTGAAACGCACCGGCGACAAGGAAGGCAGTCAGCAGCATGGCCAGCGGGATACGCCATTCCATCATCTTGCGTGCGATGAGATAAGCGCCGCACAACAGAATCAGCAGTGCGGATGTTTCTCCGGCGGAACCCGCGCGTTCGCCAAGAAAGAAGGCCAGGGAATCGGTAGTGATGTGGTCGAACTTCTGCAGCATCAGCGGGGTTGCGCCTGAGAACGCGTCGACGTGGACGCGGGCGATCCAATCGGCCACGGGCGCCGGTTTCATCAGCGGCCAGGCGAGCGTGGAGGGAATGAATTCGGAAAAGCGGTGCGGCGCGAGCGCCGGAGTGTAAGCCGTAATGGCTACCGGGAAGGCGGCCTGCAGGAACGCCCGGCCGACCAGCGCAGGGTTGAATACGTTGAAGCCAAGGCCGCCGAAGAGCATTTTGCCCGGCCCCACTGCGACGAGAGCGCCGACGGCAGCCATCCATAGCGGGAAGCCCGGCGGCAGGGTGAGCCCAAGCAGCAACCCGGTTATCGCCACACTGCAATCGAGGACGGTGGATTCGCGGCCGGACATGCGGCAGGCCAGGTGTTCCGAGAGAACGCAGGCCGCCGTGGTAGTGGCGATCATGGCCAGTGCGCTGATGCCGAACAGCCATACCGAATACACGCAGATGGGCAGCAGCGCGTAAATCACGTTGCGCATAATCATGTCCACCGAGCGGTTCGCATGCAGATGCGGGGAAGTGCGCACCTCAATTACGGCGGTGATTATGGTTGACATACGCGTGCCTTTCTTTCCCGGTTCAACTGTTTGGAGACGCGGAAATATTGAACCAGAGGAATATGCGACGGGCAGACGTAGCTGCAGCATCCGCATTCGAAACAGTCATTGAGGTGGAAATCGGTTTCCATTTCCTCGTAGCGTGATTTTCGTGCAAGCATCCCAAGCCGCGATGGATTCAAGTGCAGCGGGCATGCCTCCAAGCAGGCGGCGCAGTGAATACAGGGGTAGATACGGTGATGGCCGTTGACCTCGCCTTTGGTGAGCACCACAATCCCGGTGACGCCTTTCGTCAGGGGGATATCGAGCGAACCAACGGTTGCGCCCATCATGGGGCCGCCAAGGATTACGGATGCGGCCTGATCTGTGCAGCCTGTCTGTTCCAGTGCCCATCGAAGCGGAGTGCCCAGGGCTGTCAGATAATTTCCCGGCTTGGAAACGCCGGGTCCGGTGATGGTGACCACGCGTTCGATCAGCCCCTGCCGGCGGGGCAGCAGGTCGCCAATCTGCGCCAGCGTGGCTACGTTGAAGACGGCGACGCCGACGTCCGCCGGCAGTCCACCGGTAGGCACTTCCCGGCCGAGCAGCACCTGCACCAGCATCTTCTCCGCGCCTTGCGGATACTTCGCCTGCACGGCTTCTATGGTGATGTCCGTGGAATCGCCGGCTGCCTTGCGCAAGGCTTCCACCGCGTCCAACTTGTTGTCCTCCACGCCCACAATAGCGCGGGTGGCCCCCAAAACTTTCATTACAATCCGGACGCCGTGCAGAACTTCGCCGGGCTGTTCCAGCATCACGCGATGGTCTGTGGTGAGGTAAGGCTCGCATTCACAGCCATTCACAATCACCGTGTCGACCTTCTTGCCCTCAGGCAACTTCAGCTTGACGTGCGTGGGAAAGGCAGCGCCGCCCAGGCCGACCACGCCGGTGTCTTGTACCGCAAGGATGATCTCCTCCGGCGTCATGTGTTCAATGTCCTGCGGTGCGCCGTAGAGGATCTCCTGGCTGGCGGCTGCGTACGGCCTGATGTAGATGGCCATGGAAAGATCGCCGCGGGCCGATGGGGCCAGCGCAATCCGCTCCACCCTTCCGGTAGCCGGGGCGTGCATGGGGACGGACACAAAACCGCCGGCCGTGGCAATGGGTTCTCCACGCACCACTTCCTGGCCTTCATGAACGATACATACCGCCGGCGCGCCGGTGTGCTGGGACAGCGGGACGATCAACATGGGAGCGAACGGCAAGCGGCGGATTGGCAGGTGTTGCGTCGCCTCTTTGAATTCGGGGACGTGAAGACCCCGCCGCAAGTGCTTGCCATTCCAGATATCGCTGAGTGACATGAGTGGCCTAGTTATACTTCGCCGCCCGCTTGGCCAGTTTGTCCAGGTCCTTTTCGCCGGGGTCGAAAGGAGTGCCTGGATGGATTACCTGCGCCGTACACTTTTCAGCGGCGCGGACCAGATCTTTGTACGGCCCGCCCTTGGGGTCCTTCACGTAGGCATGCTTGTGTTCGTCGTAGGCGAAGATCTTCGGATTGATCCCGATGCACTCGTCGCAGGAAGTGCAGAGCGGCGAATCGATCCACGGGGCAGCGTAGCCGTGCCCATTGGCAGCTACGGGCGGCACAGGGACATTGCCCGCGGAGAGTGCGGGCGGGGGCGCGAGCACGTCGCCGCTGGCGGCCCAGTCCAGCAGGCGCGCGGCGATTGTCTGTGCAAATTCCGCGCGCACGTGCTCCGCGGTTGGCAGGTCCACTTTCTCGCGAATGCCTGTAAGAGACTTCAGCACGCGCCAGAAGCTGCGGCGGTCTTCGCACGATCGCACGATGGGCGCGGCAGGAATCACGCGAATCAGTTTGTTCTTCGCATTCACCGCCCAGATGAAAGGGAACTTGCCTTCACGGTCGTCGTTGCCGAGATTCAGAAAATCGGATAGCAGGATCATGTTTTCGTTCCAGGCATCGCGGGGAACGGTGCGGAATTGCTTGCGGAAGCGCGCCTCGGTCACCGCGAAGTCCGCGAACGTCATCGGCACTTCCATCTTGTCTTTGTTGCCCTGCTCGTCGGTAAAGTCCAGCGTGTAAGAAGGCCAGTCGGTTTCGAGCGAGGGGTTGCCTTCCAGATCGAAACATTCCTCAGGCAGCGTGCCTTTGTCGGGGTTATACCGGATCAACGGATAGGCGCGGGATTCCACCGCGAGCTTGCTCTGATATTCCGCCAGATTATCGGCGATGCCATGTTCGGGCATGCAGGGGCTGTAGATGTTGAACAGCGCGGGCCGCGAGGCGTTGACGCCTTCGATGAAGCCTTCAATCAGGTGCGTCGGGTTCGAAATACTGCCTTGCATCACATACGTGGTCCGGTGCGCCATGGCGATCAGGGCAATCTCTTTCCGCACTTCTTCTTTGCCCTGGAAGGCTTTGCCGAATTGCGCCATGTCACTGACCTGTCCGGTGAAGCCGGAGGTGCAGGCCTGGCCGCCGGTATTCGAGTAGACCTGCGTATCCAGGATCAACACCTTGATGGGCTTGCCCGACATCATCATCCGCGACAGGTTCTGGAAGCCGATGTCATACATCGCGCCATCGCCGCCAATGGAAACCACCGGGGGGCATAAATGGAATTCCTCTTCACTAAACTTCTTCCAGTCGAAGTAGGTGAAGAACTCCTCATGCGTCTGTTTCTTGTATCCGCCGGAGAGTTCGATTTCGGCCATGCGCACGGTCTTGAAACCTTCCGCCATCTTGGCCATGTGGCCTTCAAAGAGGCCCATGGCCATGGACGGAGAATCCTGAAAGAGGTTGTTTGTCCAGGGGAAAGGATACGGGTTGAACGGATAGGTGGAGCCCCAGACGGACGTGCAGCCGGTTGAGTTGACGATGCCCATACTGCTGCGGCCGCGGTTTCCGGTTCCATGGGTGTACTGCCAGTGCAGGTGCTTGAGCTTGGCTACCAGTTGCGTGGACCAGCGCAGCCATTCGGGATCGATGGTCTCGCCCGCATGGGTCTCATCCAGCTTTTCCGAGAAGCTGGCTAGCGTCACGTCGGCGTCTTTCAGCTTTTCCAACGCCCGGCCTACGCGATTGCTGTCGCTCAGGTCCATGGTGCCCGCCAGCTTGAGGCGAATGTGTTGATCCAACCGCGCAATCAGGTCTTCCAGTTGCTTCACCTGCTTTGCCGCGCGAGGCTGCATCAGCGCCTGCACGGTAGCGGTGAACAGGTGCACTACGGTCTTTTCGCCGCAGCCAAGGCATGCGCCATCACCGCCCACCATGGCCATGTAATTTTTCTTGTCGAGAAGCAGGGTTTCGAGTGCACCGATGCGTTCGTCCAGGTTGTCAATTCGGATGTACTCCGGCGGCGTAGTGGGCAATTCCTGCCAGAAAGTCCAGTCGCGGCGCAACAGTTGGATGCTCTCCGGCGTTTGCAGCACGGTGCGCAGGGCGTCGTCGTGGCACACCTTCACGCACTCGCCGCACCCTTTGCAGGCATACGGATTGACGGTGATGGAGAGCAAACCTCCGCTGCCCTTCTGTTTCTTTTCGCGAACCATCCAGTAGGGCTGCGTGGCACTGAACTTGAATTCTCCCAGCGCATCCTGGAACAGGCGGAATTCCTCCGCGGCTTCCAGTTTTTCCGGTGAAGCGGCGGGAAAGGCAAGCAGTGTCTCCGCGATGGCGTCCTGCATCAACTGGCGCACGTTGGCCTGCCCGCCTTCCGCCGTAATCCTGGGACGCAGCTTCTGTTCCATAGTGCGCACGGCACGCGGCAGGTGCTTGATCGGGTGGCCGCTGGCTGCGACAGACTTGGTTGCGGTTTCAAAAACGGACAATACGGTGTTGACCAGACCGGGAATCGCACTATCCGGACACACGGTGTAACAGGCGCCGCAGGCAGTGCAGTTCTGCGGAATCCATTCCGGATGGTCGAAACGCACGCCGGTCATGTCGCGAAATACGCCCGTCGCCGCCGGAATAAAACTGAGGCCAATAAATGGATCGGCGATATTGTCGTTCCCTTTGCCGGCGATATAAAACGAGCCTGTCTGTTCCCAGAAGCGGTGGATGTCCGTGGTGGGAACTCCGCTGGACGGCTGATAAGCCAGCATCGCCGGAAGATCCACGGCCTTCCGCAACAGACCGGCTCCGGCGGCGGAGATCTGTTTCCCGGTCACCTCCTTCACCTGGTCAAAGCCGCGGCGCACCACGCGGATGTTGTCCTCGACGACGCGCGCGCCCTTGTTTCCGAACTTGTGCTCCAACTGCGATTTGATCGACTGGAACAGGGTCTGTTCTGTCAGCTTGGCCTGCCCCATCACTGGCGACACCGCGAAGAATGCGCCTTGAAAAGCGATTCCCTGCATACGGAACTGCAGTTCGGGATCAGTCGCCTCTTCCCGCGCAATTTGGAAGGCATCCAGATAGAACAGGCGGATGTTATTCTCGACGATCATGCGTTGGAACTTTTCCGGGATGTGGCCCCAGACTTCTTCCGCCGTGTCATAGCTGCTTTGGAGAATGAACACGCCGCCCTTGCGCAGGCCCGCCAAGGGATTCGAGTGCTGGAAAACGTTCGGGTCCGGCGAGAGCACGACATCCACATAGAAGTAATCGCAGTTGATGCGGATCGGCTCCGGTGCGGCGGACAGGTAGTAGGTGGTGGGCTGGCCTTTCTTCTCCGACCCATATTTTGGGTTTGCCTTGATGTGATAGCCCAGCAGGTCAAACAGTGTCATCGCCAGGTTCTTGCCGGTAGTGATGGCGCCCCAACCGCCCACCGAATGCAGGCGGACGGTGATGCTGTTCTTCGGCATCAGGTTGGGATTCTCGCTGCCGTGGACCGCCAGATCGCGGAGCCCGGGATAACCGTCGGCAACCTGGATCTGATGGATCTCCTGCTTCGGCGTGAAGGGCCGATCGTGAAGGAAGTCGATGGAAAGATAGTAGAACTTCTTCTTCGGACCATTCGGCAGCATGTTCTCAATAGCGCCGATGATGCCCTCTGGCTGAAGGTCCCTGCTGCCCAGGCCGAACGAGGCCGAAAAGAGCGGGGGCAGATCTTCCGCTTTGCGATACGTCGCATGATCGGGGTAAGGCAGATGGCCGTTGGCGAACCGTCCGTTTTCCATGCATCGCCCCAGGGCGGCGCGGATCTCGCGCACCAAAGGCAGATCGGAGGCGAGCGGCTGATCCACGCGCTCCAGCACGGCCACGCCCTTGCGGCCTCTTAAAATATTGCCCAGCAGATCCCCGGGGAAGGGACGGAACATGGTGAGATTCACCACGCCCACTTTGATGCGGCGCGTCTCGCGAAGGTAATCGGCCACGGCTTCCGCCGTCACCAGCATGCTGCCCTGTCCCAGAATCAGGTACTCGGCATCCTCGGCGCGGTAAGTGGAAACCCGCTGATACTGGCGGCCGGTGAGGTCGAAGAACTCGGCCATCACCTGGTCTGTTATGGCCGCAATGTGCGCAAAGAAGAACGGCCGTTGCGCGGCAACGCTCTGCATGTACGCATCCTGATTTTGCACGGTGCCGATCATTACCGGGTTATCCACATTCCACAGTTCCGGAATGCGGCGGCGATGAGCGCCGAACAGGATGCGTTGCGCGTGTGTCGGAGTGTCGATGATATCGTCGGGGCGGCCGAGGAAGGCGGCAATCAACTCGCGTTCCGGCAGCATCAGGGATTCAATCAGATGGGTGGTGAGGAAACCATCCTGCGCGCAAATGCCGGGGGTCAGAGCCAGCTCGGCGATTTTATGGGAGATGATGTTGAGATCGCAGACCTCCTGAGCGCTCTTCCCGAACACCTGGAAGAATCCGGTATCGTCGATGCAGTGGTAGTCGTCATGGCCGGCGTGAACGTTGAGAGTGGCCTTGGTCATGGCGCGGCAGCCCATATTCAAGACGTACGTCAGCCTCTTGCCCACCGCCGCGTAGAGCGACTCGTGCATATAGGCAATGCCCTGGCCGGAGGAAAAGTTGGTAGCGCGCAGTCCGGTCATGGAAAGGCCCGCGGTGACGGCGGCAGCGGCATGTTCGCCTTCCGGCTCAATGAAGATCAGCGGGCGGCCGGAGATGTTGAGGTGCCCTTTCGCCGATTCTTCAGCCCAATACTCGCCCATCTGAGTGGAGGGCGTAATGGGGTAGGCGCCGGCGGCATCGGTTGATTCGCGTTCGCACATGATAACCGCGGTATTGCCGTCCATCGCCTGCCGTGTTCCTGGAAATCGAAATGTCCGTTTTGTGCTCATGCTCTGACTCTCTTAGGTCCTTGTTTCCCGGCCGCCCGCGCCCGAATAAACGGGCAAATCCGACGGCTCAATCGGGAGTGGCGATTTGCGCGTGATCTTTCTGGCTTCCAGGCCTTTCAGCGGCCCCTTCTTTTCGTCCAGCCAAACGATCGCGCCGGTCGGGCAACGTTCGATGGCTTGCCGGTTCGCACTGTAGTGACGCGCATAATCAACCACCGCAAGATTATTTACGATGCTGATCAGGCCCTGCGCCGCGTCGGAAACGCAACGGCCACAGGCTGTACACGCTACCTCGCACTGCGCTTCTGCCAAGTCCCCATGCAAGTGATTCTGGCACGCCACGCTTAAGCGGTGACTGATGGCATGAAGGGAGAAGAGGCCTTTGGGACAGATGGAAACGCAGTCCCCGCAAGCGGTGCATTTGCTCTCACTCACAACGGGCAGCCCGTGGACATCCATGTGGATTGCGTCGAAAGTGCAGACACGATCGCAATCGCCCAAGCCCAGGCAACCCCAACTGCATCCTTTTCCACCGCCGGAAATCAGCGCTGCCGCCCGGCACGTGGCCAGGCCGGCGTAGCGCGCCTTCTGCTTTGCCACATGCGAACCCCCGGCACACGCCAGCCGGGCCACACGCTTCTCTTCGGCGCCGGAGGCAACTTGGAGAAGCAGCGCAATGGCCTGGATGCCTTCCGCGGTGTTCACGGTGCACTTGCCCGGAGCGATTTCTCCTTTCACCGCTTTTTCGGCGAAGGCGTGGCATCCGGCACAGCCGCAAGCACCACAGTTCGCCTTGGGCAGCAGCGCCTCGACTTCTTCAATCCGAGGGTCTTCATACACCCAGAGCTTTTTGTCGGCAAAGGCGAGGACCAGTGCGAGGATCACGCCCATGCTTGCCATCACCACGCCTGCTATCAGGTATTCCGTCATCGTCTCACTCTTGCCCAAGGTATGAGGCAGCCCACGCAGACTGCGTCAAAATCCGCAACGAAACCGGCGGTCAGCGCCGGCTGAATTTGGGCCTGAGGCCTCCGCTCGAATTGAATCCGATGATGCTTAATGCCACCGTAGGCCACTGGGTTCGTTTCTTCCTCTCTGCAGCTAAGCTGCCGATGCTGCAATCCGTGGGCCACTCAGTGGAACGCTGGTTGCTTAACAGTTTGAGAAATCGAGGACTGATTGAACAAGATTTGGCGCAACACACTACTGCCGCTCGTATTCGTTGGTTCGCTCGTGGCGCTGCGGTTCGCAACGGCGGAACGCGCGGTCCAGCCGGGGGTAATCCGGGTTCAGCGCCCGCTGATGGGGACGGTATGGAATCTGGAAGTCGCCGATCACGCGCAGCCCGCGGCAGCCCGCCGCGCGATTGAGATGGCCTATTCCGAACTGGAGCGCATTGATGCCCTGATGAGTGAATGGAAGCCGGAATCGCCGATTTCGCAGGTAAATTTCGCCGCCGGAAAGTATGCTGTTGCAGTCCCCCCGGAGTTGCGTGAACTGATTCAGCGCAGCATCCGCTACAGCGAGATCACCGGCGGTACCTTCGACATCACCTGGCGCGGAATGGGGAACATCTGGCACTTTGACGACGCGTTTGCGCCGCCCTCGGAAGCGGCCGTCGCCAAGGCGCGCAAGAACGTCAATTTCCGTGCTATCCAGGTTACCGGTAACCGGGTGTTTTTGCCGGCGGGTATGAATATCGGGCTCGGCGGCATCGCGAAAGGTTATGCGGTGGACCGTGCATCCGCCGTGCTTGCCGCCGCCGGGTTTCGTGATTCTCTGGTGGACGGCGGCGGCGATGTGCGCGTCTCCGGAACCCGGAATGGCGTTCCCTGGCAACTCGGCATTCAGGATCCGCGGCAACCGCGCGGGAAGATCCTCGGCGTTGTCCACCTTTCCAATCGCGTACTGGTCACCTCCGGGGATTACGAGCGCTTTCGCATGGTGAATGGTGTCCGCTACCACCACATCATCGATCCTCGAACGGGCTGGCCGTCAACGGCGTCCATCTCGGTGAGCGTGATTGCGAAGAGCGCGGAAGAAGGCGTGGTTCTGGCGAAGGCAATATTCATGTTGGGTCCTGACAAGGGACTGTCGCTAGCGCGCTCTCACGGCGTGGACGCTCTTGTGATCGATCCTAACGAAATACGGTACGCGACAGACGGATTCTCGCGGTTGTTTGAAACCAATTGATTTGTCCGCCCATGTTTGGAAACCAGCGTGCAAGTTGATTGGATTGCGAGTCCGCTGAACGGCTCGCCGGAGAGCCACGTATGCACTCAGCGGTTGTCGAAGGCGGGCGGGAGCAGAAGACGCGCGAAGCCCGGTGTGTGGTCCAACACATCGTTGAAATCGTCAGCGATTCGGGCGAAGGCGCGCAGACCTGCGGCCAAATGTTCGCGGACCTGTGCGCAAGAAATGGAAATGGCATCTGGACGGTGGAGATTATCCCCGCCGAGATTGAGCCTCCGAGCAGATCGCGTGCCGGCGCCAGCGGTAATCGCATCCGGCTGGGATCCAAGCAGGTGACCAATGCCGGCAACTACGCCGACATTGTGATCGCCTTGAACGAGCAGGTGCTTTACAGCCGCATCGATTCCGGCGCGCTGGCGCCGGGCACCACGGTGTTTGTCGATCAGGCAGCGGCGGAAAACCCGGACGAAGAGATTAAGCGCCGCTACGCAGAGGCCATCGCGGACTTTGAAAAGCATGGCTACTTGGTGGTTCAAGTACCCATCCACCGCCAGTGCCGGCTGCACACAGACGATCCGCGTAAGGGCAAGAACATGTGGGTGCTGGGGCTGCTGTGCGCGATCTACGATCTGGACGAAGCGCTGGTGCGGGTGAACATAGCCCGGCGGTTCGCGAAGAAGGGGGACGCGCTTGTCCGCAAGAACCTGGACCTGTTCGGGGACGGCTACGGTTGGGCGCTGCAGAACGTGGAGCAGCGTTTTCGGGTTCCCGCCGAGAGATCCACTCAGCCGATGGTGGTGATGAATGGCAATCAGGCTCTTGCATTAGGGATCATGGCCGCGGGCATGGAAGTATGCTCCATGTACCCCATCACCCCGGCAACTTCCGTCTCGCATTTCCTCGCCGCTAACTTTGAACAGGTTGGCGGATTCGTGCACCAGGCCGAAGATGAGATCGCCGCGATTGGATTCGCCATCGGTTGTTCTTACGCTGGTAAGACGGCGGTCACCGTCACGTCGGGCCCGGGGCTGGCGTTGAAAACCGAGTTCCTGGGCTATGCGGTGATGGCGGAGGTACCGCTGGTGGTGATCGTGGTGCAGCGTGGCGGCCCGTCCACCGGGCTGCCGACGAAGGTGGAGCAGAGTGATCTTTTGGCCGCGCTCTACGCCTCTCCGGGTGACAGTCCCAAGATCGTGATTGCCCCGGCCACCATCGAAGAATGTTTTCACTTCATGATTACAGCGCGCAAGCTTGCCGAGGACTTCCGCGGCCCGGTGATGGTGCTTTCAGACGCGAACCTTGCCACGGGTCAGCAGCCGTTCCCGAAGCCTCATCCGAGTGAGTCGTGGCTGGCGGCGCCGCTTGATCAATCCGCCTGGGATCCTGCCATACCGCCGTTCGCGTGGGACGCAAAAACCGGTTTGTCGCCACGGCCCATTCCCGGCCAGCGTGGCGGCGAATATGTGCTCACGGGGCTGGCGCACGATGAAGAAAGCCACGTGGCCTACGAGTCGGCGATCAATCAGCGGGCGATGGAGATGAGAAGCCGGAAACTGGCGGTGCTCCAAAGTGCACTCAAGCCGCCGAAAGTTCACGGCGATCCGCAAGGCGACCTGCTGGTGGTGGGCTGGGGTTCGACGCTGGGCGCGATTGAGGAGGCCGTGGATGCGGTGCGCGCCGATGGACTGCGCGTATCCTCCGTTCACCTTCGATTCTTATCTCCGCTCGAACCCGGCTTACGTGGGATCTTCTCGCGCTTCCGGCAAGTGATGACGGTGGAGGTAAGCTACAGCGACGACGTGGACAACGGCTATTTGACGCCGGACGCGCGCAGGTATTCGCAGCTTGCGCAGCTATTGCGCTCGCACACGCTGGTTGATGTGGATTGCTGGTCTCGCGTGCCGGGCAGTCCCATTGCGCCGATGGTGATAGAGCAACAGTTGCGGCGCCGCCTGCAGCCGGCAAAGAAGGAGAACTAGATGTACGGTCAAAAACAGGAATGGGAGATCGAGCCGCAACCGCGTAACTGCTCGCTGGAAGATTATCAGGGCGCCGAGGCGCGCTGGTGTCCGGGGTGTGGCGACCATGCCGTCTTGAGCGCGGTGCAACGCCTGGCGCGGGATAAACAACTGCCGCCGGAGAAGACGGTGGTGGTTTCGGGCATTGGTTGTTCCAGCCGTTTTCCCCACTACATGAAGACGTATGGATTTCATGGTCTTCACGGACGGGCGTTTCCGGTGGCTTGTGGAGTTCGCAGCCGCCGGCCCGATCTTCATGTCTTCATGGTGACGGGCGACGGCGATTGCTGCGCGATTGGAACGGCGCACTGGATCCACGCCATCCGCTACAACATGGACTTGACCGTGCTGCTGCTCGACAACAACATTTACGGATTGACGAAGAACCAGACCTCACCTACCACGCGCATCGGCGAACGATCGAACACGCATCCGAAAGGATCGTTCCTCTCGCCGCTGAATCCCATTACCGTCACGCTGGGCATTACGAATGCATCCTTCGTGGCGCAGACCATCGACTGGAATCCACCTCATCTTTACCAGACCATCAAGGCTGCCTTTGAGCATAAGGGCTCGTCGTTCGTGCGCGTGCTGCAGCGCTGCCCGCATTTCACCTCGCATGTTTTTGCCGAAGCGCAGCATGACCTGAGTCAAGTGCTGCTGATGAACCATCAGACCGGCATCACCATTGATCAACCGTTACAGCGCCTGTTCCCGAACCGAATCGAACACGATCCGCGGAACCTGGCCGAGGCCCGGACGTTGTCTGAACGGGACGATGTATACCCAATCGGACTGTTCTACCAGAATCCGGATGCCCTGAGATACGACCATGCCACTTCGCAAGGCATCGGAATGACGCAATCTGAAAAACTGGCGGCGGTGGAAAAAGCGCTGGACAGGTTCGTTGTTTAGGAGGACGGCATGTCGGCAGGCGTAACCGCGGTGGACGTCCTGATCTCACGGCAACAGCTACGTGCTTTCCACGTAACCGGCAAAGGGCTGGACCACGCCGCGCCCGATGGACCGTTGCGGCCTGCCCTGTTGGATCAATTGCCCGGATTGCCGCGGCTGGAATCGGAGTACCCGGTCTATGTGGAGCAGGGGCAGCTGCCGCGGCCGCTGGTGGAGTTCCTGCAGGGGATCGTCAAAAAACAACCCGGCGCCTTTCCGATTCTTACCGGTCAGTTGCCGTTGATAGCCCACTCATTTCATAAAGCGGCGCAGCATTTGGAGCATGCCGCAATCGGCGATGTTGCGGAAGCGGCTCTCGCCTGCGCCGCCACCATTCTCGAATCTCTGCACATCGACCAACAACAGGTTGGGAAAGAGATCGCGCGGCTGCGAAAGGAAATGCATCCAGGAACATGGATTGTCCCCTTTACCGCGCGTGCGGCGCCGATTCTGTATGCGGCGGCGCTGGAAGCCTCACGCGGGACGGCGCGCGGGCATTTCATCGAGAGCCTGAAAGAGTGCCGGGACCGGCTGAGGGAATTGCTGCTTCTGGATGACTCCCATTCGCCGGACGCTGGTTCGCCGGAATCGCTTTCTGCCTCGCTGGGAATGGAGGCCAACGCGTTCTTCAGCACCAATGTGCTGGCGGAAGCCCTCCACCGCCCCGCCGCTGCTTTGCACTCTATGGAGCGGGAACGGCGGCTTCGCTGTGAAGCGGCGCTGGTCACCCTGGACGCCGCGCTGGAACGGGCAGCAGCCGAGCCTGCTATCTACTACTTCTCCGCCGTTGACAATCCCCCGGCGGTGACCCCGATCCGTGCAACGTTCCGGCACACGCCGAACGCATTCGCGGACGCGCTCGAGTTTTGCGAAGAGGAATTGAGCCGGCTGGCAACCACCCTGCGTGCGCTGCGAACCGCGCGGTTGGAACTTCAGTCTGCTTACGAGCCTTGCATTCACGATGATCTGTTGGAGCGTTTTGACTGGCAGGCGGCGGATGCCTGCGAACTGGCGGCGCTACCTGCGATTGTCGTCCTGGAATCAGCCGAACGGCTGGCTGAGAAGTCTTTGACCAACTTTGGACAGGCGTTGCGGTCTGGCCTGCCCATACAGATCCTGGTCCACGCGCCCGGCCTTTCTGCAGATGCTCTCAAGGGTTTTGTGCCGGATTTCGGATACCTCTCGATCGCGCACCGGGAAGCTTTCGTCCTGCAATCTTCCCTTTCCTGCCCTAGTCATTTGGTTGCCGGACTGGCGGCGATGGCGGGCAGCCAGCGAACCGCGGTGGCCATCGTGTCGGTGCCGCCGGCGGATGCCGAGGCAGGTCAGGCCTGGACGGAAACGCTTTTGCTGTATCTTTCGCGCGCCATTCCTGTCTATCGCTACGACCCCGGCCTGGGAGCAAGCTGGCCCGATCGCTTCGCGCTGCTTACGCCTCAGTGCGGCGCAGGCTCAGCGGATGTGTTGACCGCAGCCCATGCGATTGCCATCTCCCGCCGGTTCGGAAGTCAGTTCCGCCTGCTTCCGAATCTCGCCTGGGACGCTGAGCAAATGGAACTGTGCGAGTATCTGGAGAAGTACAACCTGCGACCGCCCCTGGCTATTCCCTTCTTGTGGGTGCTGGACGCCGAGGGCAATCCGCAACGTGCCGTGATTACACGGGAAGCCGTGAATCTCTGCCGTGAGCGCGCGCGGAGCTGGAAAATCTACGAAGAACTCGCAGCCATCCGTCCAGCTTCAGAGGGGAAGCCGAGTGAGCCGGCGGATGAAGATCAGGCCAGGAAGGAAGGGGCAAAGCAAGCTATCTATCGTATTGCTGCCATGCTTACTGACGCGCAGGCAGCTCCAGTTGTGCGCGTGGAATCCGCGGCTGCTCCCGAAATCACAACGGAAGCTGCGCCGGAAGCTGCGGCAGAGGCCACGGCCGAGCCCTACATCGATTCATTTCTCTGCACCAGTTGTAACGACTGCATGAAGATAAATCCGCGGGTATTTGGTTACGACGCCAACAAACAGGCATACATCGCGGATGCCGGGGCGGGAACATTCGCCGAACTGGTGAAGGCGGCCGAAGGTTGCCCCGCCGGGTGCATCCATCCGGGGATGCCGCGCTCCGGCGACAAGACGGCCACACCGCGTATGGTGGAAAGAGCGGCCAAGTATTCCTGATAAGAATGCCTAGGAGGAGTAGCAGACATGGACGACCCAAAACCGACACTGTATGAACGGATCGGGGGTAAGCCGGCGCTGAACCAGATGGTGGAAGAGTTTTACGGCAGAGTGCTCGCGGATCCGGAATTGAACCCTTTTTTCCTTCACGCGTCAATGGAAAAGCTGCGTCACATGCAGTATGAATTCCTTTCGGCGGCACTCGATGGTCCAATTGAATATTCCGGAGAGCCGGTCTACACAGTCCATCACGGCAGAGGCATCGGCAACCACCACCTGGAGCTATTCCTCAATCACCTGCTGGAAATCATAAAGGCGGCGCATCCCGATGAGCGGGACGTCCTCGACATCATCGATCGCATCAACCTTTATGCGGATCAAATAACCGGATCGGCGGGTACCGCGGAATAGGCGGATCGTTTGCGGCGTGTTGGCCGGGAATGAGCGCCAAGATGCCCGCGTCCGGTATCGAAGCGCGGTAATTGCCTATCGGACTCGCCGGTCCAGCAAAAGACGTATCGCAAACGGAACTTCATCGGGGTATGTTGCGCACCACGCGATGATCCGCTCCAGCTTGAGTGAATCGTCTGAAATGCCGCTAATCTCAACTAACTCGGCTTCTACAATCTGTGGATCTCTCATTCAATTCCAGAATCGCATAGTTCCATGCCCGAAGACACCACCCGCCAAGCCAAGGTTGGAGACAGTGGTGAAATAAGCCAAAATCTGCTCAGGTTGACCTAATAAAGGCAAGAATATACTTCGCAAGTCACATTGGTTGAGACATGGCGAATCGTCTTCCTTACTTCAGTGGGGATCGTAAAATAGGTTGATCATCTGGTCCTCGGATTTGCTCTCCGATCACGACGAAGCGTTTGATGATTATTGTTATGCGGGAGCCATCAATCTGAATCGCTACTAGTTGTTGCCGAAGGTGTTCTGCGGAGCTGAAAGTTGCAGTCAAACCTCGCGACAGGTTAGTGATAGATGATTCCAGTGCGCTCACCTGCGGGTTTGTAAGGGCCTTGCCGATCAGCGCATCTGTAAAGTCCCCAGCGAAGTCCGAAACGACCGCACTCGACGGCTTGCGATCAGCGGAAGCGAGCGCCATTATTTCACGAGTGAGCCGTTCAGCAATGGAGGTTCGAGCGGCCACTGGGGATGTTCTTAGCGCTCGTAGGATAGAGCCCAGATTACCTCCCCCTTTATCTGTCACTGTGGGCTGTGCGTCTCCGGAAACTCCAAACAAGAGCAAGTACGCCATGATAACTTTCATGTCCCAATTATAGAGCTTCTCGCATCGTTAGTTTTCCTTGAAGCATCGAAGCGCTAGTGGGTGATGATCTACCGAAATATCCTGGCCACATCCTAAAAGCGGCGGCTTAGGCTCCCGCCTTATGCTGTGGGCTGACAACTTGCAGCCATTGGAATTTTAATGAGGGCGTGCTTTTGGCGCGTTCTTCTTGCGGGGGTTCTTCGCTAATGGCCTATCGGCCTGCTCAGCCTTCAGCAAGTCTTCCTTTGACACCTTCAGCACTGTGCGGAACGCGGGTCTAGGCGCTGCCATGGAGTTTCGGTTGCTAAATGTGGTTCAGCCTTCATAATTTCAGTCTACTCCTCATCTGCTGAACTGGAATCCATATCGGCTAGTTCGCCAGACGGAGCGACTAACCGCGATGCGAGCCACAGAACTACCTCAGTTCCGCCCCTGACTGTCAAGCCCTCGGCTACTTCGTTTACATACTTTATGACTTCTTCCTGCGAGGCTTCAATCGTTAATCCTAGTGACGCTAGAACCGTCATGGTTGACGTCCACGCCACCCGCTTGTTGCCGTCTGAAAAGCACTGAGTTCTGGCTAGGTAGTAAAGCAGATGTCCCGCGAAGCAGAGCCCACGCAGCGCGCCGATTTCCTCGCCACGCATCAACTCTGAATGCCACGCACTCCCGAGCTTGCCCTCAACGCAATCACGCGACTCTGGCTTCACTCCTGGCTTGTTGCCGCCATACGCGTCGAGCCCCTGCCGATGAAGTTCGAAAACTTCATCGCCACCACCGATCAGATATAGATACGGCTCGGATTCGCTCATCGAGCCAACTCGGCTAACGCCGTATCCCATCTGGCAAATACATATTCCCGCCTATCAAGGCGAATCCGTCGCTCATCACTCGGTTGGATTCGAAGAACGCGCTTACCACTGAGATTGGCCAGGGCCAGTACCCTAACCTTCGATTCGCGGTGCTCCAACGCCAAATCCACTTGTTGTTTGGTCGCCTGAAATGTAGTCTCTGAGCCAGTCGCATCCGAGGGCAAGAATATACTTCGCAAATCACATTTGATAGAGTGCGTCAGTGACTACCGGAGGCAAAGAGCGGATTATCGAGAGTTGGGACTTCCCGCCGATAGAACTGATGGAACTTAAGCGTCGGGACCGCGATGAAGCCTTGCGCGATATGGACGATCCAGACGCGCAGCAACCAGTAATAGAGCGGCGTTACGAAGATTTCTTAGATCGCATGCTGGCTGATCCTAGCGGGGCGACTTCTTCTTAGCCTGCTTCTTCCTTCACGAAATCTTCCTTCGTCAGTCGTTCCGGACGCATAATCAAGTCTCCAACAACCCCTTGGGCGCTTACCCGTGCGCAGCCCAATCGAAGCGCTTCCGCGTTTTCCACTTACCGCCCGTATAGTCGGGGACCTGCTGCGGCGCCGCCCCCTGGCGAATGGACGCTGCGGATAGCGGCGTCAACGCGCTCCACGTCACGGCTTCATATACATCGATTCCCGGCATACGGTTTTCCCGCAGGCAGCGGTAAAAATGCTGCAGCGTGAAATAATCTCCGCCGCTATGACCTGCGTTCTTCGCCGCTGCGCTATTTCGCAACCAGTAGGGATGATCATATTGCGCGTAGTAGTTCTCGAAGCCTTCCCAATCCTTCGATTTCCAATCCAGGTACACGCCGCGCTCGTCGTCCACCGATCCTTTGGTTCCCTGCAGCGTGTAAAAGCCCATGCGATGCGGCCGCGGGGAGGCATTGTCGAAGCGCAGGTAAACCACCGCGCCGCTCTCGGTCCCAATCAGCGTCAGCGAGTTGTCGCCGTTCCAAGTGTCGATCCGCGCGGGCGCACTGTCCGGGCCGAACCGCTTCACCGCGTAGTTATGAAATCCGCGCGCCGGCGTCATCATCGAAACGCAAGTGGTGAAGCGGTCGCCCCGGTTGATTCCAAGCGCCTGCGACACCGGGCCCAGCGAGTGGGTGGGATAAGTATTGCCGATCATGTTCGGATCGCTGTTCTCCTCGCCCCTCCACGTAAGCGACCCGCCGGCGTTGAACTGCAGATCGCGCGTGTTGTGGATATAGCCGCATTCGGCGAAGGCCGGCGTTCCCAGCAGTCCGTCCTCCACCATGCGCAGGGCCATTAAATTATTGCGGCTGAAACAATAATTCTCGGCCAGAAAGTAGCCGGCGCTGCTTTCTTCGGCCGCCCGCACCAGTTGCCAGCCTTCCTCAATAGAGTGGCACGCCGGAACCTCACTGAAAACCCACTTTTTCGCCCGCAGGCTGTCGATCGCCATGGGACCATGCAGCACTGCCGGGGCCGTCAGAAAGACCGCTTCCACGTCGTCGCGCTGCAACAGCCGTTTGTAATCCGCGGGTCCGGCGGTGAAGAGCGCGGGCTTTGCACCGCCATGGCTCTGCACCAGATCCGCGCCCCGGGATGCCGCTTGTGGGTCAATGTCGCATAGCGCACTCACTTCTACCGATCCCATGACGAGCGAAGTTTTCAATACCGCGGTTCCTCGCCCGCCCACGCCGATGACGCCGATGCGAACTTTTCGGTCACCCGCGCCGCTTACGCGCGGATATAACGTGATGGCGCCCGCCGCCGCGCTCAGAAGAGTTCTGCGGCTCGGCCGATGCCTCGGGTCCATTGGAAAAAAGGGTTGGTGGTCCATGCCAGATTGTATACTGGAACATCTCATGCTACCGCCACTATCCGTTTCGCAGCCAAACCGAAGAAGGTGGGCGGTGGTGGTGATGCTGTTCGCCGGCATGCTGATAAGCTACGTGGACCGCGGTATCTTGAGCATCGCGGCCGTGCCGCTGATGAAGGACTTCGGAATGAGCCCGGCGGCTACAGGCGCATTGCTGTCGGCTTTCTTCTGGACGTATGCCACGTTGCAGGTGCCGGCCGGCTATCTTGTGGATCGCTTCGGCATCAAGTGGACCTATGCCATCGGCTTCGCGTTCTGGTCCGTGGCATCGGCTGGTGTCGGCTTCGCCTCAAGCTTGAGTCAAATCCTTTCCTTAAGAGTTTTGCTTGGCGCCGGAGAGGCAGTGGCCCACCCGGCCAGCGTTACCTTCATTCGCCAAAACTTCAAGGAAAAAGAACAGGGCATTCCCACCGCCATCTACGTTTCCGGCATGACGCTCGGACCGGCCGTGGGAGCGCTGCTCGGCGCCACTGTGTTAACCCACTTCGGCTGGCGCCCGCTGTTTCTAATCACCGGACTCGGCGCTCTTGTCTGGCTGGTCCCGTGGCTCATTCTCGCGCCTGCCCGCGGAACCACTCCCATGCCAACAGAACCCGCGCAACCGCGCCAACCGCTCCCCTGGCGAATGTTGATCGCGCTGCCGGCATTCTGGGGCCTCACCACCGGTGCCTTTTTTTATTCCTACTACTCG
>JANXXV010000297.1 GCA_025350445.1 Bryobacteraceae bacterium
CTCCCAGCCAGCGGAAGATGTAGTCCATGATCGATTTTGCGTACGGCACCTGCGGGTTGCCGGTCCAGCCGCTGGGCTCGAACCGCACGTGACTGAACTTGTCTACGAAGAACTTCAGCGGCACGCCGTATTGCAGCGCATAGCTGACTGCGGTGGCAAAGCTATCCATCAACCCGGAAATCGTCGAGCCTTCCTTAGCCATCGAAATGAAAACTTCGCCCGGTGTTCCATCTTCATACATACCGACGGTGATGTAGCCTTCGTGACCGCCAATTGAAAATTTATGCGTCACCGACTGGCGTTCATCGGGAAGCTTGTGCCGCACCGGACGATTCACGATTTTTTCGATGACCACTGGCTGTTGCGCGGACGCCGTAGCCTTTTTTTCACCCTTGCCGGTGCTGGAACTCAGCGGCTGCGAGCGCTTCGAATTATCACGATAGATGGCCACCGCTTTAATGCCCAGGCGCCAGCTTTCGATGTAGGCATCCATGATGTCCTCCACCGTGCATTCTTCCGGCATGTTGATGGTCTTTGAGATGGCGCCGGAGATGAAGGGTTGCACCGCCGCCATCATCTTCACATGGCCCATGTGCTGGATGGAACGGGTGCCATTCTGCGGACGGAAACTGCAATCAAAGACGGAAAGGTGCTCGTCCTTCAAGCCCGGCGCTCCTTCAATCGTGCCGGTGGAATCGATGTGCGTGACGATCTGTTCGGCCTGCTCCGGCGAGTAGCCGAGTTTGATCAGCGATTGCGGAACCGTCTGATTCACGATCTTAATCACGCCGCCGCCCACCAACTTCTTATACTTCACCAGCGCGAGATCGGGCTCAATGCCCGTGGTATCGCAATCCATCATGAAGCCGATGGTGCCGGTGGGGGCGATCACGGTTGTCTGCGCGTTGCGGAATCCGCTGACCTTACCCTTCTTATAAGCATCGCTCCAGGTTTTGTGCGCGGCCTCCATCATGGCCGGCGGAATGTGCCTGCTGTTGATGTTGTGAACCGCTTCCCCGTGCATCCGAACTACGTCCAGGAAAGACTGTTCGTTCTGCGCATAACCCGGAAACGGCCCCGTCCCTTCCGCAATGCGCGCGCTGGTGAGGTAAGACTGCCCGCACATCACGGCAGTCAGGGCGCCGGAGAAGTCACGGCCTTGATCGCTATCATAGGCAAGGCCCATCGACATCAATAGCGCGCCAAGATTCGCGAATCCCAGTCCCAGCGGACGGTAGTCGTGCGAGTTCCTGCCGATCATCTCCGTGGGGTAGCTTGCGCTATCCACAATGATTTCCTGCGCCAGGATCATCGTATCCACGGCGTGACGGAATCCCACTACGTCGAACTGGCCACCCGCGCCGGCGAATTTCATCAGGTTCAATGACGACAGATTGCAGGCCGAATCGTCCAGGAACATGTATTCCGAGCACGGGTTTGAGGCGTTGATGCGGTCCGTGGTCTTGCAGGTGTGCCAGCGATTGACGGTCGTGTCGAATTGCATTCCCGGGTCGCCGCACTGGTGCGTGGCTTCGGCAATCTGCCGCAGCAAGTCGCGCGCCTTGAAGCGCTTCACAGGTTGGCCGGTAATCTTCGATTTGCTCCAGAAGTCGGAATCTTCCACCACCGAGTGCATGAATTCGTCGGTGGCGCGCACCGAGTTGTTTGCGTTCTGGAAAAAGATGGACCCATAGGCTTCGCCGTCCAGGCTGGCATCGTAACCTGCGTCGATCAGTGTATGCGCTTTCTTCTCTTCCTTCGCCTTGCACCAGACGAAACGTTCGATGTCCGGGTGGTCCACATTCAGGATTACCATCTTCGCCGCGCGCCGTGTCTTTCCACCCGACTTGATCACTCCGGCAAACGCATCGAAACCCTTCATGAAGCTGAGCGGGCCGGAAGCCTTACCACCGCCGGAGAGAATGCCGTCCTCTTCGCGAAGCGCCGAGAGATTTGTGCCCGTGCCCGAGCCCCACTTGAAGAGCATGCCTTCGGTCTTCGCCAGGTCGAGGATGGATTCCAGTGTGTCTTTCACCGAGACGATGAAGCAGGCGGAACACTGCGGCCGGACTTCCGACCGCGATAGCTTCTTGATATCGCCGCTGGCTTCGTCGTAGTACCAGCCATAACCCCGTGCTTCTTCCACACCAACGTTGAACCAGACCGGCGAATTGAAGCAGGCCTTCTGGGTGAGCATCAGGTGGGCGAGTTCATTGCGGAAGTTCTCGCCGTCTTCGTTCGACTTGAAGTAGCGGCCTTCCAGGCCCCAACCGGCGATGGTGTCGACGACGCGATGCACCAGTTGCCCTACACTGCGCTCCCGATCCGGCGCGCCCAGCTTGCCGTGGAAATACTTGCTGGCGACGATGTTAGTGGCGGTTTGCGACCAGTCTTCGGGCACCTCCACGTCGCGCTGTTCGAAGATCACCGAGCCTTTATCGTTTCCGATGGTGGCGTTGCGGAGCTCCCACACAATTTCGTCGTACGGGGTCTTACCGGACTCCAGTTTGGCGGTGAAGTGGCGGGGGAATTCGATTCCGGTACGTTGTGCTACGGGAAGGGAAAGCTTTAGTTCGTGTCTGGTGCTGAGATCTACTGTTAGTTGGCCCATAGGACGATTGCCTTAAAATTCTAGTCGAACAGGTGTAATCATGCCCCAAGATCTAGTACCGCGTCAAGGATTATATCTATATAGGGTGCTTTGGGTTACGGTTCAGTGAATTAGACGATCAACGCCGAAATCTTTGCAGCACTGGATGAGCCCTCCGGGAGTGTGATCGGGTGCGTGTCGAAACTTGGCTGTCGAGATTCTCAATCGGCGGTAAACTGGAGATATGGGTACGGTTCCCGAGCATGAGCACGAGGACTTCCGGCTGGACCGCTCGCAATTTTCCGTAGTGCACTTGACGGATACTGACGATGCGGTTGAGTACTGGTTGTCCCGGCCCGTTGAGAAGCGGCTGCGGGCGCTCGAACTCCTGCGAAGGACCTTCTATGGCTATACCGGCGCTAGCGAGGGACTTCAAAGAGTTCTTGAAGTCGCTCAACTCGAACGGCGTTGAATACCTGTTGATCGGTGGGTACGCGGTCGGCATCTATGGTCATATCAGGGCTACCAACGATCTTGATATTTGGGTCAACGTTAGCGCGGAAAACGCAGCGAGAATCGATCGAACACTTCGGGAGTTCGGGTTCGCCCAGGCAGAGTTGACCCCGGAACTTTTTCTCGCGCCGAATAACGTGGTCCGCATGGGACTGCCGCCTGTTCGGATTGAGATCCTCACCTCTATTTCGGGAGTCGAGTTCAAGGCCTGTTATGCCGAAAAAGGGATGATCCAGATTGAGGACATAGTGGTTCCCGTGATCAGCCTCGCCCGTCTGCGCCAAAACAAGGCGGCCAGCGGGCGCGCGAAGGATCTAGCGGATCTGGAGCAACTCACTGACTAAAGCTGTGATCGAGGCGGGAGCGATCTGCATAGTTAGCTAGTTTGTATTCTAACGGATAGCGAAGGGAACACATTTGCGCGACTTGGCTTGAGGAACGTAGTCGTGATGGCGGCGTGTGGCATCAACGCCGCGTAAAGGCGGAGGGGGATGAATCGTGGAATTACGTTGCAATACTCATGTAGTGAACAGCATAGCGCAACCATCTCGTGTGCAAGATGACTTGAGTTCGCCTCAAGCCGTTGAGCGTTTCCGCAAGGCCGCCGCAGTTTTCACTGCGCGTGCGATCAAGTCGCGGGAAAGTGCCCTTAAAGTCCTGGTCGGTGAAGGGATATACACAAAGTCCGGAAAGCTTACGAAGCGGTATAGCTAACCTACTTGCATCGCTTAACGTCGAGTTTCATTCTCGGTTACAACGGTTGCGACGTTCGTGTCGGGGAACGTCTGCTTGGCGGCATGCCGTTTCAGCTCAGCGATAACGACTACGACTGGTTGGGCCCCGGAATCTATTTCTGGGAAGCGAATCCACAACGGGGTTTCGAATTTGCGCGAGAGGCTTCCAAGCGGCGAGGATCGAACATTTCAAACCCTTTTGTTATAGGTGCGGTGATTGAATTGGGGCTGTGCCTCGATCTAACGACTTCCAGTGGCGTGGATTGGGTGCGGATTGCATACGATAGCCTTCTGGCAGTCACCCAGGCCGTAGCTCCGACCTTACTATTGAAAAACGATGAGGATCAGCTCAGGAGGAACCTCGATTGTGCAGTAATCCGCCGCCTGCACTCGATTCTAGAAGCTCAGCAACAACCCGCCATCGACACATTGAAAGGCGTGTTTATCGAGGGACTGCCGGTATATCCGGGTGCTGGATTTTACGAGAAAACTCACATCCAAGGGGCAGTCCGCAATCCTCGATGCATCAAGGGAGTCTTCCGCGTTCCTCTGGGGCAACTTCACCGTTAGCTAACCAATCTCAATCTCAACCGGGGCCAGCTTTCGTCCGCCCAATTGCATAGAAAGCCGCGCGGGTCCCGCCTGATGCTTCTCCGGCAAATGGAAGTTAATCTCATACCGCGGCGGCAGCGGATCGGCGCAGAACACATCGATATTCCGCACCGGTTCCCCGCCGATCCACGCCTGAAAGCTCTGCGGCGCGCCCATCTCCTCGATCGTCACTTTAATAACGCCGCTGACAATCCGGTTCCCCGACATCATATTAATGCCGTCGGTGACCGACAGCACGTGCGGCACCCGCGGGCCGGGTGGAATTACCCGTATCGTCGCGGCCGGGCAAACGGCTACTCCCTCAGACCCGATAGTGATCGGCAGCAGACCGGTTTCCACCAACGGCGGCAGCATTACATTCAGTTGCTGCAACTCATCGGCCTCCACCCGCCCGATGTAACACGGAAAGGCGGGCAGTCCGCCGATGGTGACGTCCACATGGTTCAAATCGCACGATGCCGGCAGATGCTCAATCCAAAGCGTGATGGACGCGAACCTGCCGCGCGTGGGCGCAACCGGCTCTGAACTGTGCGCGTTGGTGATGCGCCGGATGCGCGCTGTGTGAGTCACCGGCGCCGCCGCCCGGCCCTTGATCATCGTCGTCCACATATACTGCGTCGAAACACCTTCCAGCGCCAGCAGTTGGAAATCGTGTTCGCGGGCGAAGGCGGCCACCTGGGCGGCACTGATCCGCACGCCGCTCCACGTATCGTAGCGGGCGGCTGATTCCGGCAGGCCGTTGATCTGCACGCGCAACAGTCCGCCGGGCTTCAACACGCGCTTCGACTCCCGCAGGTAGTTCATCACCACGTCGAGGCTGGGGATGTGCTGAAACACCGCGTAGGAGTAAACGAAGTCGAACGAGTCGTCGGCGAACGGAGCCAGGTCCGCGCCGCTGGTGTGGTGTGGATGCGCATGCGGAATATCGTGCAGATTCGCCTCGGCGCGGCGGATCATTTCATCGGACACATCAATGCCGTGAATCTCGCCGAAGAACTCACTCATCGGCCGCATCAGCCGTCCCGGGCCGCAACCGATTTCCAGTGCACGCCGCGCGCGGGGATTCGAGCAGGGCACCCGCTTCAATTCCCAGTTCAGCCCGCGAACCACCTCCGCCGCGGTATCGAAGAACTCTTCGGTGTCCTGATTACGCCGTCCGAAAGCAACGTAGAAGTTCGCGTCTTCCACCGCGCGCGAATTCCAGTCCTGCTGCATCTGGGAAGTGATTTTCGGATCGATCATAATCCCTTGCACATATTGCGATTCACGCGATTGCTTTCGAGATTCACGCCGGGCGCCGCAGTCACACAGTGCTTATCCATGTTGAAGCCGGAGATCGCATTTTCTTCCACAATGTTGTCGTGCGACGGGGCGGGCCGTTCCGCGCCGCGGCCCAGGTAGATGCCGGATTGCAGAATATCGGGATCGTCTTTGAACGACAGGCAACTGAACTTCAGTGTGTTCTCATTGCAGTGCGCCAGGTTCAGCCGTGTCAGCAGATTCATCTTCACCGTGTGGCCGGTGCCGATGAGAAAGATGCCGCCAAATTTCGTGCCGTCAATCTGATTCGCCATGATCTTGACGTTGTTCGGCTTCATATCGGGGTTCGTGTTGTTCATCACGATGGCGTAGTGGCCATACGGATAATCCTCCGGCTTGCCGTTGTTGATGCACGCGTTACCCATGACTTCTCCGTCGTGGAAGCCGTCCAGGTCGATGCACTTGCCGTTGATCTCCTCGAAGTGATTGCCGGCGTAGCGGGCGTTTTCCACGTTGCCAGCGGTGTCGATCCCAACTGGCGTTCCGCCGCCTTCCATGTCCACCTTGTCGATGGGAAACCCAATTCGGGCGCCGGTGTTTCCCTCCACATTGATCCGCGTGGCGTGGCCAATTTGAATGGCATCGCGGCCGATTTCTTCGAAGGTATTGTTGTTGATGCGGCCGTCGTGGTTGCGCTTCGATTTGTAGAGTGAGTGCGTCCAGATGCCGTTGCCGAGAATGTTCTTCAGCGTGCATTTTCGGATATCGAAGTGCCCCGTTCCTTCTTCCAACAGGATGCCGCCGGTGGTGTTGTTGCGTCCCTTCTTATTGAGCGAGCCGCTGTTCTCAATCCTCGATTGCTCTATCAAGATTTCTGTCGACTTGGTCACCAGCACTGCAAAGCCCGCGACGTTTTGAAACTTCACGTTCGTGATGGTGAGGCCGTCTGTGTTCTCGATGAGGATGGCGTTGTTTTGCGTGAACTGGGCGAACCTCCGGTCCGCTGGTGGCAACTCCGACGGCTTCGCCAACTCGCCCCGGTTGCCGTCCAATGTGAGCCCGCTGAACTTGATGTTGCGGCATCCCGTGCAACTGATCATCGCCCGGCCCTGGAAATCGGCCGCCGCGCGCAACACCGTATCCGCGCCGCGGATCTCCAGGTCATGCGCTCCGGCCGGCAATTTCACTTCGGCGGAAATGCTGACGGTGCCTTTGGGAAGCTCCACCACGCCGGTGTTTTGGTTCACCAGACTCAACAATAGAAATACGTAAGGCACTCCCGCTATTCTATCTACGATGACCATTGAGTTTCGTGAAGAAACGGCGGGCGGGTTGGACGGACTCACCGCGATTGCACCGGGCGGCGCGGTGATTGGCGTAATCGGCGAGTCCGATTCCGGCGCAGCCGACTTACTCGCGTTGGCCGCGCACAAGGGTAGCGCTCTGGTGATGGCCGGGGACGAACTGGCGCGGCTCGACCCCATCCAACGCGCGGCCGTGGCACGGCAATTGGCGGCATTACGGCGCGCCGGGGATGTGGCGTTTCTTGCTTCTCATGAAGAGGAAGCACTCCGGCAATTCAGTGACGAAGTCTGGTGGTTGCACGAAGGGAGAATTGCGGCCAAGGGCGATCCGGGAATCGTGCTGGCTGAATACCAGCGTCACATCGCGAAACGGCTGCGGTCGCTCGGCGGCGGGAGTGAACACGAACTGTCTCCCTCCATGCGGCGCGGCGATGGCCGTGCGCAGATCATTAGTCTGCAAACTCTCGGTGCAACCGGTGAGCCAACCATGGTCTGGACCAGCGGCGAGGCGGTGTCTGTCCGCACCGCCGTCCGCTTCGAAGCGCCGGTGGAAGATCCGGTTGTCGGCATCATGATCCGGACCCGAATCGGAATGGAAGTCTACGGCACAAACACCGAGCTCGAAAAATTAAAAATAGGGCCGTGCGCGGCTGGGGAAATCTATCAAGTGACGTTCGCGTTTCGCTGTGAATTGTGCCCGCAGGAATACAGCCTTACGGTAGCGTCCCACGATCCCGACGGCGTCTGGCACGACTGGCTGGAAGACGCCATCGCGTTTTCCGTGCAGGATTCGCGCTATACCGCGGGCGTGGCGAACCTGCGCGCAACCGCTACTTGCTGTCGAGTATAAAAGTGGGCGCAAGCCCGGCCACCGTGGAGAACTTGGAAGCTCCCGCCGCATGCAACCAAGTGGAACAGCCATTCACGCGGCCCAGAAACGAGTGCGGGTGTACGTCCACCTGCATCTCTTGCATTTCCACTTGTCCGTTCCGATGCATGGGAAATAATGCGGTCACCGGCTCAACCACTTCCTGCACCACGTAGGAACTGCGGGAGGCAACCTTCAGCGCCCGTTCCCAGGCCCCGCTGTCAAGGTCCGCACCGCGGAAGGAATTGTTGTCGCCGGAATCGTCGTTCGGTTTCAATACCAGCTTTTCCCGATTTGCGAGAATGAATTCCGGCAGATCCACCGTCTTGTCCCGATACACCGTTTTGTTGGCGCCCACCACCCGGGTCCACGGAACAAAATCGCGAATTGCCTTGCGCTCCGCGGCAGGAAACCCGGCAGTAATCGTCTCATCCGTTAGCAGATCGAACATGGCCTTCTTCTGCGCCAGTTCCGATCGGAAACTGTTTACCACGCAAACAGCACCCTCGCGGTAGGCGCGCACCAGGGGATGGGTGAGATCGAAGCGAACCAGAAACTCGGAAACCTTGACCCGCCGGTAAATCAGATCGATCCGGAAATCGCCCTTGCGCAGCACGCCGTTGCGATACTCCAATTGATCGGGTGAGATCACTTCGGTGGGGTGGTTTTCGCGCCGGAACAATTCAGTCAGCAACTGATATTCACTGGATTCGGACGCCTGAAAAGGCTGGCGGAATTCCAGAATCGCAATGTTGGGAGACTTCTTGCCTCCAAATTCCTTATACGCTTTCAACAGCGACTGCAGCAGCGGCTTGGTTCCACCCACTTTCGAAAGCTTGTATTTCTTTCGGAACTCCTTCACCGGTTCGGAGTCGTAGAACAGATTGTTCACCGCTTCCCCGTAGACCACGCCCGCCGGCGTATCCGCGGTGTATCCCACAAAGTGCAGCGAACCGTTGTTCAGGTGCGTATCCAGCAGCGACGTGACGGCCATATACGGGTAGCCTGGATTCACTGCGGCCAACATCTTTTCAGCCGGCAACATCTCCATGCGCGACATAAACGACGGCGTGGAGAGAGCGATCTTTTCAACCCGGTCAATGGCCGAATAAAGCGCCTCCGCGGCTTTCACTAAGTTCCCGTATTGCCGCTGAGAGACGAAATGAGGACGCAATACCGGAGAGATAGGTCTGCCGGCAATGGTGAGCCTCTGCGCGTTCATTTTCTCTTCGAGCGCAATTGCCCAAGCCAGATCCTTGTGTGCCTCACTATCGAGTAGCTTATGGTAACGGGCGATCGCCTCGTTCAACTGCGTCATGCGGTTAGCGTTTCACTCTCTGTAACAAGTATCTCATAAACCATTGAAAATGTGAATCAATTGGAGTGCTAGGGTGGCGGACAAGACTAGTTGAATCAGCAAGATAGATCGAATTCCAACCATCCGCCGGAATCCCGCCGAATATCCATCCCGTGAACAATTATGCAACTTATCCGGTCAGGTGGAGTCTACCTGGGCAGGAGAACGGCATCATGAATTCAAAGCTTTCGATTCTTGGTTTTGCGGCGGTTTCCACCCTTTTTGTCGCCGGGTGCAGCCGCCGGAATGAACCGGTTGCCGCCCAAGCGTATTCCATTCCAGCCGAGACAGCTCCGCCGGCTGACGCGGGTTCCTATGAACGGGTCTCAGACCATAGAAACTTCTCTGATGCACGCCGTCCAGTGGTTGTTCGCGACGTAAACACCGGCGCTGGGCGCGATCGTCAATTCGTTGACCGCGGGCCTCAACGGGTTGTTGCCAGTTACGGTTCCAGAACCGTAGTTACAGAGCGCTCGAAGAAGAATTCGGCCGCCATCGTGCTGGGAAGCGGCGGAGTGGGTGCGGCCATCGGTGCACTGGCGGGCGGCGGGAAAGGAGCCGGTATAGGCGCGCTGGTCGGCGGCGGAGGCGGATTTGTGTATGACCGTGTCACACACCAGAAGCGCCGCGTAGAGTAAACTTCGAAGGTGCAGCTTCCCCTGGAAACCACCGTGAATGATGTCAAGCGCCGCCTGGATGCCGGCGAAGCTTTGCATTTGATTGACGTTCGCGAGTCGTTCGAGCATCAGATCGCCCGGATCGCAAGCAGCGAACTGATTCCGATGAACACCATCCCGGCGGAGCTGCAACAGCTCGAACGCAAGTCCGGCGGCGCGGTACTGATTGTCTTCTGTCACCATGGAATGCGCAGCCTGTCCGTGGTGAACTGGCTCCGCCAACAGGGAGTGACGGAATGCCAGAGCATGTCGGGCGGGATTGATTCTTGGAGCGCCAACATCGATCCTGCGGTTCCCCGGTACTAAGGTGCCGCCCAAGCACGGAGTTCGTATCGTAAAGCGGCGATTCCGCCGATTTTTCAGCCGCCTTGGGCCGGGCCTGATTACCGGCGCGGCCGATGACGATCCGTCGGGCATTTCCACCTACTCAGTCACCGGAGCCGCGTTCGGTTATACGCTGCTCTGGACCGCTCTTTTCTCCTTCCCGCTGATGACCGCCGTGCAAATGATGTGCGCGCATCTGGGCATGGTGACGGGCCAGGGACTTGCCGGCGTAATACGTGCCCGCTACTCGAAGTCGATCCTGTGGGGCGCCTGTTTTCTGCTGGTCACGGCGAATACAGTTAATATCGGCGCGGACCTTGGCGGTATGGGGAAAGTGACGGAGATGGTGACCGGCGTAAGCAGCCTGTTCTGGATCCCCGTCTACGCCGCGGTGATTGGCTCCTTCCTGATCTGGTCGTCCTATTACACCATCGCGAAGATATTCAAGTGGTTGACGCTAGTCCTGTTCGCCTATGTGCTGGCGGCGTTTATGTCTGAACCCGATTGGGCGGCAATTCTTCGTTCCACTCTTATACCTCGCGTACAAATGTCGAGTACCTTCTGGGCTACGTTTGTTGGCATATTCGGAACCACAATCTCGCCCTACCTGTTTTTCTGGCAGGCGTCGCAAGAAGTAGAGGAAGAGCGGAAACAAGGGCGCCTCAGCATCCAAGAGCGGCAAGGGGCAACGGATGCGGAATTGCGGAAATCCAAGAACGATGTGGTAACGGGAATGCTCTTCTCAAACGTCATCATGTACTTCATTATCTTAACCACGGCGGCCACGCTGCATGCTCACGGCCAAACCACCATCAGTACCGCGGAAGAGGCGGCCAGCGCGCTACGGCCGCTCGCCGGCGCGGGCGCGTATTGGCTCTTCAGCCTCGGCCTGATCGGCGCGGGAATGCTGGGTGTTCCGGTGCTTGCCGGATCCAGCGCTTATGCAATTTCCGAGGCGGCGCAATGGCGCGGATCGCTGGCCGAGAAGCCGGGCCTGGCACGTGAATTCTATCTCGTGATCGCTGCCGGCCTGGTGCTCGGCCTCGTTCTCGACTATGCCGGTTTCAATGCCGTAACGATGCTTTTCTGGTCGGCCGTACTGAACGGCGTGTTGGCGCCGCCGCTGGTGGTCATCGTGGTTCTGCTAACCGGCAGCGAAAGCGTGATGGGTGAGCGCCGCAACTCATTGTGGCTGACGGTGCTCGGTTGGATTACCGTCGCGGTCATGACCGGTGCCAGTGTTGCGATGTTCGCTACATGGAAGTGAACTTGATATATAAAACGATATTGAATCTTGCCATAACATAGATTCACCTATGGACGATCTCCCTGGAAACGACATCAGTCGAACGACGAAAAGCCCAAGTCGAAAACGCGCTCAATGCCACTCATCCCACACTGCCACCGTGGGTTAGAGGGAAACCCTCAAACGATAACCGGACAGCGCTGATCGCACCCATCCGCGTTTATCCGCGTCGATCTGCGGCCAATAATTCTGAGCCGCGGATGGACGCAATTAACCAGACCTGTCCAGCTATTAGACACTCTCCAGCCTTTTACCCGGGAATCAGCCCGATCGGCCAGCAAGCCAACAACCCCTAAATCGTCATTGAACGAAAGAGACCTCACCACCAGGAACCCAGGCATCTCCCCGCCCGGCGATGAAAACTCTTACGTTCCTTCGAAAACTCTGTAATTCGAAGCCCCGCAGAGTCAGCACCGATGTGTAGTGTCCAAGAAATAGCTGGACAGATCGAATACTGCGGTTCCGCGTAAAATCTGCGCTAACCGGCGTCGATCGGGAGCTAATACTGGGCGGCGCAGAATTATTGGCCGCGGATGGACGCCGATAAACGCGGATTTTGGGGTGAGCCCCTCGGGTGAGATACGACTTGGCCTGTCTAGCTATTTCTTGGACACTACACTAGCGTAAAACGCTCTTCGCTCGCATCCTCATCCTCAGGAAAGTCGCCTCTGCGCTGAGCCTATTTTCATCCGTCCTGGTGGAAGCGCGTTAGCCCGACGTCGGTGAATCCCAAAAAAGTGAAAACTCAATTGCCCATGTATTCAACCGCATAGCCCACAAAATCACCGCAAGCGGTACGCCCCAAAGCGACACTCAGTCCAGAAAAGTGTAGCTATTGCTTTTCGGAGGAGCACAATCATGACCACTAGAACCACCGCCCGGCGCGTCGCGAACCAGAGGAACAGCCGGAAATCCACTGGCCCGGCCACGCCCGCCGGAAAAGCGAAAATGCGCAACAATGCCCTGCGCCACGGCCTGACGTCGAAGCGCGTGGTCATCGGCGGCGAAGACCCGGCAGAGTACGAAGCACTCCGTCAGGTTCTGCTCAACGAATGGGACCCCGCCACCACCCGGGAATCCCAACTCGCAACAGAAATCGCCGAAAGCGCGTGGCGGCTGCAACGAACCCGCCGCGTAGAAGTTGAGCTCTTCGAACGCGGCATGCAGGATGGTCCCGATCCCGGCGCCGTCCTGGCCGACTGCTTCCACGCCAACGCCCGCGAGTTCGATAAACTCCGCCGTTACACCAGCACCATCGAGCGATGTTACTATCGCGCTCTCACCGAGCTCGGCAAACTACAGCAGGAAAGGAAGAAATCCGCAATTGGCTCTGTTTCGCAAAAACGCCCACAGTGCCCAATTCGCTCCGCGCGCTCCCTGAGCTCCATGTGCAATACTTTTCCAGAGCCCGCCGCAATTGGCTCTGTTTCGCAAATTCCGGGAGACCCGCAATGAAAACCTTCGCTCCAAGCTCCGAAAAGGAAATGATCGACACGCTGACTGGAATCTTTGAAGGCGGCAGCTACTGCAGCATCGCCGACAGCCTAAGTGATACCAAAGGCGGGCTCAGCTTCGGCAAGCACCAAGTCTCTGAGATCCAGGGAACCCTGGTTGCGCTGCTCAAGAAATACACAAACAAACCCACCGCCACCTCCTCGAACGTAAGCGCCATCCAATTCCACCTCGGGTTGTTCAACTCTGCCGGAACCAGGTACTCCGGCACCATCACCCAGCGGGACGATTTCAAGCGCGTGCTCAAAATGGCTTGTACCGACCCGGCCATGAAGCAGGCGCAAGACGAATTTTTCGACGCCATCTACTTCATTCCAGCCATGCGCCACGCCGCCGATTTCGGCCTCGCCACTGCGCTCGGCCGGTCCATCTGCTACGACATTGCCATCCAGACCGGCCCGAATCACACGGCGTTCTACGTTGCCGCACTAGACCGCTGGAACACGGAACACTCCGGCACGCCGGACGAAAAGACATTCCTAACCTATGTGGACAACGCGCGCCGCGCCGCCATGCTGAGCCCGAAATCCTCGCCCGCTTATAGAGCCAGCGTCTACCGCCCGGACGAATTCGACAAGCTCCTGGTCAGCGGCAACCTCGATCTCAAGACCAACTTTGTTTTTCGCGGGTTTCAAATCGTTGGTCTTCCGGTCTAAATGAGGAATACAATCGTAGAGATGAAAAACGCCCTGGTCGTCGTGATTTTTGCCCTGGCCGCAACTGCTTGCAGCTCGGGCCCCGCAGTTTCGGAGAAGAAAGCGGAGGTCCCGGCTCCCCCGCCGGTGGTGATGGTAGGCGGGCAGCCCGCCTTTACTCTGGAACGCCCCAAGAGTACCGATACCACAAGGGCCCGCTTCGTCAGCGCGCAAATTCTGCCCGGCCGCGGCATGACCACCTATCAGATCCGCGCCTACGTTCCGGGCAAGGGCGAGATCGATCTGATGGAAGCGCCTCCCCTGGCCGACGCGCCAAAGTTGATGGACGGTGGTCCGGAAGATCTCATCGGCAATAAGTCTTTCGCCGTCGGCGGTGCCATCCTGCTGCCGTATGCCAACCGGATTCGCGGCAAGCTCTCGGTCGACGGCACAACCATCGAGACCCCCATCATGGGCAAGCCGGTAACGTTGATCGCCAACTGGAAAGGCAAGAAACCGGAAGCAGTCAAGAACGCCATGCACGGTATGATTCTGGACGCGAAAATGGATAAGGCCGCCACCGAAACGAAGCCCGATGAATCCTCCGTGACCGCTACCTTTCACGCCGGTGATTTCCAAGGCCACTGGCTTTCCAAGACCGACGTGGATACAAAAATCACGTTGAAGGACGACGCCTTCCTGATGACCGTGACGGCAAAAAACACAGGCGCCGATCCGCTCCCCATGGGCATCGGCTGGCATCCCTACTTTGTGCTGCCCAGCGGAGACCGCACGCAAGCGAAGCTGCACCTGCCGGCCAGACAGCGCGCCCTGGTCAACAATTACGACGACGTCTTTCCCACAGGCAAGATTGAGAACGTAGCCGGCACGCCGTATGACTTTACTGCCCCCGGCGGCGCGGTGCTGAACAAGCTCTTCCTCGACGACAGCTTCCTCGACCTCCAGAAGACCGCGGAAGGCAACACGGTAATTGAAATCCGCGACCCAGCCTCCAAGTTCGGCCTGCGCGTAACCGGCATGTCGAAAGAGATCACCGCCATCCAGGTCTACGCGCCTTTAGACAAAAAGTTCGTGGTAGTGGAACCCCAGTTCAACTGGGTAGATCCCTACAGCAAAGTGTGGGGCGGCAAGAAAACCGGAATGGTAGTAATCAAACCAGGCGAGTCAGTAACCTATTCCGTAAAGGTTGAGTTCCTAACCGAAAACTAGGACGGCCCCCCCCCGGGTCCGCGCCGAGGGTGTGCCCAGCATGGGCAGAATCTAATTGGATGAAAGGAGCCAATCGGGGCCGAT
>JANXXV010000298.1 GCA_025350445.1 Bryobacteraceae bacterium
TCGTCGGGATCTATTTCGACCGCCTTCCGGAAAGCGGCTTCTGCCCGGCTGGGCTGCCGGGCGTGACAGGCAAGGAAAAACCCAAACGCGTTCCACACCCGTCCGCTACCAGGTTCGATTTCCGTCGCCTCGTGGAATGCCGCCTCCGCCTCGTGCAATCGCCCGGGCGTCTTCCCGAGAAAGTTGCCGAGCGCTAAGCAAGCCCAGGCGTTCTTAGGTTGAAGTTCGATAGCTTTCCTGAGAGCTCCGTCCGCCTCCTCCCCGCGCCCCGGAATTAATTGAAGGAGCTGACCGAGTTGGACCCAAGCATAAACGGACGTTGGCCTGATTTCAATCGCACGACGAAAGGCAGATGCTGCGTCCTCCCGGCGCGTCGGCACCAACCCCAAGAGCCTTCCCAGCCCTATCCAAGCGAATTCATATTTTGGATCGGCTTCGATCGCGTGCCGAAACGCAACTTCAGCTTCGTCCTGGCGGGACGGCGAATCCGCCAAAAGCCCACCGAAACCCGCCCAAGCGGAAACATCCTTCGGGTCAATATTAATTGCTTGCAGAAAAGCAGCCTCCGCCTCGGCCTTGCGAGCCGGCTCACTCGCCAGATGTGCTCCGAGATGCGACCAAGCATGAGCATACTTGGGATTGATCTCGATCGCTTGTCGAAGCGCACTTTCTGCTTCATCCTGACGGCTCGGCGCCTTCGCCAAGAGTGCGCCGAGCCTGCTCCAAACCCAAACATTCTTGGGATCGACTTCAATCGCCCGCCGAAAAGCAGCTTCCGCCTCGTCTACGCGCGTCGGCGAGTCCGCTAAACGGGCGCCAAGGATCGCCCATACGGAGGCACGTTCGGGGCCGAGTTCGATGGCCTTCCTGATCGCCGCCTCACCGTCTTCTCGACGATCCGGCGCGCGCCAAAGATGGTCGCCAAGTCGCTCCCAAGCGGAAGCGCAGAGGGGATACAATTCTATAGCTCTTCGAAGGGCGGTCTCCGCTTCCTCACGCCGACTCGGTATCCGCCGAAGAATGTCACCAAGTTGCTCCCAAGCAGCATGATACTTTGGGTCGATTTCGATCGCTTGCCGAATAGCAGCCTCCGCTTCCTCTCGACGGCCCGGCGTCCACTGAAGGATATAGCCTAGGCTAGTCCAAGCGGAGCAATAACGTGGATTTATTTCTACCGCTCGCCGAAGCGCAGCCTCCGCTTCGTCTCGCCGACCTGGCATCCGCTGAAGAAGGTTGCCTAGCTTCGCCCAGGCAAAGGCATGGCTTGGGTCTATTTCAAACGCCTGCCGAAAGGCGGATTCTGCGTCGCCCCTGCGCGTCGGCACAGCTGCCAAAAGTTCGCCGAGGCTTGCCCAAGCGCCGACATACTTCGGGTCGATTTCAATCGCCTGCCGAAGAGCACTCTCCGCGTCCTCGCGACGACCCGGCATCCGCCGAAGAAGTGCGCCGAGGCTCGCCCACGCGAAAACATATCTTGGGTCAAGGTCGATCGCTTTGCGAAGAGCTGTCTCCGCTTGCGTCGCTCGTTCAGGCACCAAAAAGCTCAAGAATCGGCCAAGATTCGCCGAAGCCGCAGCGGATTTTGGATCAAGGTCCGTAGCTTGCTGAAATACAGATTCCGCATTCGCTTCTAACTCACGATGTGCGTTGAGAACGCTCCCCATTCGCTGCCAATTCTTACGGTGATAGGGGTCGGCCGCGCACGCCTTACATAGTGACTCCAAGGCAGTGCCAAAGCCAACCTCAGAATCAAGTTGTTCACCTGTATTGCGCAACGCGTCCTGTTCGCGGTTTGCAATATCGTCGCGGTCTGAATTTCGAGTGGATTCGACATAGGGCCGCCATTCCGACTCTCGATCCGCGCATTCTCGCCGCAGATAATCTTCAATTCTGTTTCGGTCTTTACCTGAGGCAATAGCGTAAGCAAAAATGTTCTCTACTTCGGACGGGTCCGCGCGGTGGGCGCCCCGGAAGCGATCTAGTCGCTCCCAGACAATTTCTTCCAATTCCCTGGAATCAAAAAATACGCGCAAGAACTCGATGAACCACCTCATCTTGGCTCGAACGCGCCGGCTGGCCCGCATGAGATACCAGATGTTGAAAAAACGTTCGGCGACTTGGTACAACGCCTTCTTGCTGTCGCCCGGGTCCACTTTCTCCGCAATGCCTTGCCGGACGAGGCGGGTCAGATATGTCGAGACCACATTTGTCTCCAGACCTGTCGCCTCTGCTATCTCCATTGCCGTCGCCGGGTCCCAGTGCAGCGCGAGGCCGTCCAGCACTTGCTGGGCCTGCGGGGGTAGGTCGTCGACGCGGCCTTTGTAGGTGGGAGTGCATTGGTCGAGAAGCTGCTCCAGATACTCGCGCGCACCTCCTGCCAATCCATCCAATACCAGGTGAAACAGCAATACTGTCGTACGCGGGTTTCCACCTGTTAATTGCACGAGCGTCCGCAAACGGGCGGCGTCCGCGGCTAGCCACTCCTCGACACGGCGCTTTGCGGTTCCGCGTTGATCCTCGTTTTCCTCCACCGCCTCGCCGAACTGCAACAGCAATGTTCGTACCTCTTCAAGACTCAAGGGTTCGAGGCGCAGGATTTTGAAGAACTCAAAAAAGGCGCGATCCGGACCATAAATGCCCTCACTCGCCTGCGTCGTTGCACCGAAAAAGGTCAAATCACGGCGATTTGAGAGCAGTTCGCGCATCCGCCACTGCTCCGGATTTTCTATCGTCTCGAACAATCGGTCGGCGTTGTCCACCAACAGCAGCAGGTTTCGTTGCAACTCCTGCGTGATCGCCGCAAGGAACTTCGGGACGTCCTCTTCGATCTCCGCTCCCGTGAGTCGATTGATCTTCGCGGCATACGCCTCCACTCGGGCCAACATCCGCTGGTTGCCGGTCTCCTCCATGGCATCGGCCAGAGTATCGACGACATTGAGAAAGAAATGATGTAGACGGTTGACGTTGTATTGTTCCTCCCGAAAGGAAAGGACGACGTATCGGCTTCTCAATTGGCATGAATCCTCCACGCCATAGCGCACGCGTTGCAGCAGAGTCGTCTTACC
>JANXXV010000325.1 GCA_025350445.1 Bryobacteraceae bacterium
TCGATGCTGTTCGCCTCGCCGAAGATCGTAATGGTGGGGGATGAGATTACCCCGGCTGAAATTGTCGCTCAACTGCGGCGAAGCGCGTACGGCGAAATGCGCGGCAATCGCATGGGCTGGTATAACTTGCGAAACGACGCGGTTGAGATCTACCCCGGCGTCGACTCATTCTTCCTTCAGGAAGACGGGGTCATCATGTTCAGCGGTAATAAGGTCTCGAAGATCATCTCCCTGCACGACAATACGGAACGAACCCAATACCGGTTGGAACCGGAATTGATAACCAATCTGTTCGACCGGAACCGGGAAAAGCGGCGGCTGGTGCGATTCCAGGAAATTCCGAAAGTGCTGGTCAACGCCGTAATTTCGGCCGAAGACAAGCGCTTCTTCCAACATTCGGGGTTCGATCCCATCCGCATCATCCGCTCCGCCTACGTAGATGTGAAAGAACAACGGAACGCGCAGGGTGCCTCCACGCTAACCATGCAACTTGCACGCCAGTTCTGGTTGACCGCGGACCGGACATGGAAGCGGAAGTTCCCCGAAGTGATGATCACGCTGCACCTGGAGCAGAAGCTCTCGAAGGAGCAGATTTTCGAATACTACGCCAACCAGATTGATTTGGGACGGCGCGGCAGCTTCGCCATTCGCGGATTTGGGGAGGCGGCCCAAGCGTACTTCGGAAAGGACATTCGCCAATTGACCTTGGCGGAGGCAGCTACTTTGGCTGGCTTGATTCAGAGTCCCAGCGGCAGAAATCCGGTTCGTTGGCCGGATCGGGCGAAGACGCGCCGGAACCTGGTGCTGCGGATGATGCGCGACAACGGCTATATTACGGACCGCGATTATGCCCTGTCCAGTTCAGAACCGATGGTGGTTGCGCGGGGCGGATCGGAATCCTCGGATGCACCGTATTTCGTGGATCTGGTGAACGACACGCTTCAGGATCAATTCCAGGAACATGATTTCCAGACGAATTCCTATCGCGTGTATACCTCGCTCGACATGAACCTGCAGCGGGACGCATCCGAAGCCGTGCGGGCCGGAATGAAGGAAGTGGACGAGCTGATCCGCCGCCGCACGAAAAAGGGCGCCAAGGTAATTCCGGAACCGCAGGTGGCGCTGGTGGCAATGGACCCGCAGACCGGCGAGATTAAGGCACTGATCGGCGGCCGCGATTATGGCGTCAGCCAACTGAACCGCGCGTTGGCGAAACGGCAGCCGGGCTCGGTATTCAAGCCGTTCGTCTATGCGGCGGCCTTGAATACAGCGCTTTCCGGCGGACCTAACGTTCTGACAACGGCGAGCACGGTGGTGGACGAACCAACCACATTTTACTTCGACGGCAAACCCTATACGCCAAGCAATTTTGAGCACGAACTGCACGGCACGGTGACGCTGCGGCAAGCCATCGCCAAGTCGATGAATATTCCAACGGTGAAGTTTGCCGAGGAAGTCGGTTATCGCACCGTGGTGGATCTGGCACGCAGGGCCGGCCTGAATATGGAGATCCGGGCCACTCCCGCCGTTGCCCTGGGCGCCTACGAAGTGACGCCGATTGAGATTGCCGGAGCCTACACCATGTACGCGGACAAAGGCGTTGTTGTGAAGCCGAATTGGGTGCAGTTGATCCGCAGCCAGAAGGGCTCCACTGTATTCGAATCGAAGCCGGACCGCCATGCGGTTCTTGATCCCAGAGTGAATTATTTGATGGTCGATCTGCTGCAAGAGGTGCTGCGCAGCGGAACCGGGGCCGGCGTTCGCTCGCGCGGCTTTTTACTGCCCGCCGCAGGCAAGACCGGCACCTCCCATGACGGATGGTTCGCCGGATTCACATCGAAACTGATTTGCGTGGTTTGGGTCGGGTATGACGATAACCACGAATTGAACATTGAGGGGGCGAAATCCGCTCTTCCCATCTGGACCGAATTCATGAAGCGCGCCCACCAGCATCGCGAGTACCGCAATGTCACCGGCTGGGATGCTCCCGATGGAATTGTCAGTGTGGACATCGATCCGGCATCCGGGCAATTGGCAACGCCCACATGCCCCAGCATGCGGCCCGAATACTTCATCTCCGGGACCCAACCCGTACAACTTTGCCATCTGCACAGCAACGGTGTAACGCAGGTGGCCGGTTGGGATACTTCCACTCCGAAATCAACCACCGATACCGAACCGGCGGTGATCGGAGGCGGTGTTCCATCAACAGAATACCGCCGCACCCAAACCATCCAGATCAAGCCGCTGGATAGCACGCAAACTCAGCCCGTGCCGCAGGATCAGCCGAAAGAGAAGAAGGGATTCTTCGGACGCATCAAAGACATTTTCAAATAGCCGGCATGCGTAAACCAATTATCACGTTGACCACGGATTTTGGGACCGGCGACCATTTCGCCGGAGTGATGAAGGGCGTAATCCTCGGTATCTGTCCGAACGCCACACTGGTGGATATCAGTCACGACATACAACCGTTTGAGATCACCGAAGGTGCTTTCGTGATCTCGCAGGCCTACCGCTATTTTCCGAAGAAGTCGATTCACGTCGTGGTGGTGGATCCGGGCGTCGGCACCTGCCGGCGTCCTCTTTTGATGGAAGCGGGCGGGCAGTACTTCATCGGCCCCGATAACGGTGTATTCTCCATGGTGTTCACACGCGGGAAGCACAAGGTTCGCCAGATCACCAGCGATCGATTCTTTCTGAAACCCGTGAGCCAAACCTTTCACGGAAGAGACGTCTTCGCGCCCGCCGCCGCCCATTTGGCTAACGGAACGGCGCCCGCGCAGTTCGGGAAACTGGTGATCGACTATCTACGCATGAATCTGGAACATCCACCGCGCACTGGAAAGCGCACCTGGACCGGTCTGATTCTGAAAATCGATCGCTTCGGCAACTTGATCACGAATTTGCACATTGACGAGTTTCCGGACCTTCCGCTGCGCCCGTTCGAAATGCAAGTTGGAGTTCAGAAGGTGAGCAAGATCGCCCAAACATTCGCCGATGCCGGGTTCGGCGAAGTATTCCTCATCGTCGGCAGCTCCGGTTTTCTGGAGGTAGTGGCAAATCAGGCATCGGCGGCGCGCCTGCTTGGCTGCGGCACCGGAGCACCGGTCGAACTCTCCATTTACTGATGCCGGAACTACCCGAAGTGGAAGCCGTATGCAGAAAGCTGCGAAAAGAAGCGGCTGGCGGAGTTATTGCCGAAGCGGTGGTCCTTCGCCCCGGCTCGGTGAAACCGCACGCGCCCGGCGATCTGGATAGCGCCGTCGGGAAAAGCATCGTCAGCATAAAGCGGCGCGGCAAAAACATCCTGCTGCATCTCTCCGGCGGTTTGGCGCTCCGGGTACACCTCCGCATGACGGGAAATCTGTTCGTAATCCCGGATGCCCGATTTCATTCCGCCAAAGTGCGGGTCTACTTCCGCTTCCGCGACGGCCGCGGACTGGTATTTGAAGACACCCGCGCCTTGGGCCGCATCACCATTCACGCCGAGGCCGCGCTGGACGGCCTGTTGGCGAAAATCGGAATCGAGCCGTTGTCGAAAGGCTTCACCGCTGAAACACTTCTAGCGATGGCGAAAACGTCCCGGAGGCCCGCGAAGCTTTTCCTGATGGATCAGCGACACATCGCTGGAATCGGAAACATGTATGCCGCCGAAGCGCTCTTCCGTGCCCGCATCAACCCGAAACAGCCGATCAATGCCGTCGTGAAAAGAAAGATCCAGATCCTGCACAAGGTCATCATCGACATCCTTCGCGAGGCGATCGGGGACGCGGTTCGCTCGTACCGCGAACCGGGTTCGTACCAGGAGATGGATTTCGCTGTGTATGGCCGCAAAGGGGAATCGTGCATTGTGTGCAAGAGGGCCATCACACGTATCGTACAGGGCGGTCGGTCCACCTACTACTGTCCCAATTGCCAGCGTTGAGAATGTTTTCGAACCCATCACACGGTAGAATAAAAGTCATTTTGAAACCGGGAGACCAATGTTCGTTCCGCTCACACCGATTCGCTTTCTAAACCGCGCCGTGGATCTTTTCGGCGCCAAGACCGGCATTGTGTCGGGCGATTTGCACTTTACGTACGCCCAGTTTGGCGAACGCGCCGCGCGTTTGGCATCCGCGTTGAAGAAGGCGGGTCTGCAAAGTGGCGACCGTGTGGCCTACTTGAGCTTCAATAACCATCAACTGCTGGAAGGCTACTACGGGGTGGTGATGGCGCACGGCATAGTGATGCCGCTGAACGTTCGCCTGTCCACCGTGGAGTTCATCAACATTCTGAACCACTCGGGCGCGCGATTTCTGCTCTACGAAACTGAGTTCGCCGAATTGGTGGAAAAGCTGCGGCCCGAGTGTAAAGCAATTGAGCAGTTCCTCACGCTGGATGAAGCGTATGAATCTTTTTTGGGCACCGGAATACCCGAACGGCCCGACGCGTTCCAGTTCGACGAGAACTCCGTAGCCGAACTGTTCTACACCAGCGGAAGCACCGGTACGCCAAAGGGCGTGATGCTCACCCATCGCACGCTTTACCTGCATGCACTCGCGGTGGGGGGCCTATACACAGAGCCCGAAACCATGGTGGATCTACACACCATCCCGCTGTTTCATGCGAATGGCTGGGGACATCCACAGTCATCCACCATGCTTGGCGTCAAGCAGGTGATGGTCAGGCGCTTCGAACCCGCATCGGTTTTGAAACTGATTGAAGAGCATCGCGCAACCGACATGTGCCTGGTGCCGACTATGGCAAATGCGCTGCTGAATTCACCGGACCTGGGCAAGTTCGATCACTCGAGTCTTCGAAACGTGATGCTGGGCGGCGCCGCGTCTACCCCGGAACTTGTGGCCCGAGTGCAGGCGGCACTGGGCTGCAACTGCGTGGCCGGTTATGGTTTGACCGAAACTTCG
>JANXXV010000344.1 GCA_025350445.1 Bryobacteraceae bacterium
CGCCTTGGTCTTACCTCCTACACTGGCATTCCACAAGTATTGCGGTCCGTGCCCGGGATGATGCTCTTGCGCGCAGGCGCAGTTGCTCTTGCCGCACTTGCGAAAGTTCACCGAGATGGTGCCGCGGCGGAAATCGCCGAGCGCCTCCAGACTCCGGTGCAACTCCTTGCGGCGGGATTCTAGCGATTCGAGTGTGGGTTCCATGACGCTCCATTCTGAATGATCAAACACATTCAGATTATCGACCCAAAAAAAGGGCAACGCAACTTTCACCCACAGATTTGACGCACACCCGATCGGCAATCGCGCTTAGCCGCACTCATCAGCCCTGTGCTAACCTCATTGGTCGAATGAGTCTGCCCTCCATCACTCGACGCGAAGCCTTGCTTGGCCTGGCCGCCGCCACCCGGCTTCAGGCAGCGGCCGGCGGCCTCTGCTTCCTCAGCGCCGTCGAGATGGCTCAACTGATACGCGCGAAAAAGCTCTCTGCCCGCGAGCTTCTCGCCGCGCACCTCAAGCAAATCGAGATTGTCAATCCGAAGCTGAACGCCATCATTACGCTGGTGGCCGATCAGGCCGCAAAAAGCGCCCTGGCCGCCGACGAGTTGCAAGCCAATAAGGGTACGCTCGGCCCGCTCCACGGACTGCCTATTGCCCACAAGGACCTGGTCAATACCAAGGGCATTCGCACCACGTACGGTTCGCCCATCTTCAAGGACCAGATTCCGGCTAACGACGATCCGCTCGTCGAGCGCATCCGCGAAGCCGGCGCCATCCTGATCGGCAAGACGAACACGCCGGAATTTGGCGCAGGTTCGCAGACCTTCAATACGGTCTTCGGCGCGACGCTGAACCCTTACGACGTTACCAAGACTTGCGGCGGCTCAAGCGGAGGAGCGGCTGTCGCCCTGGCCTCCGGCATGTTGCCCATTGCCGACGGCAGCGACTTAGGTGGTTCCTTGCGCAACCCCGCCGCCTTCTGCAACGTCGTGGGCTTCCGCCCATCGCCGGGCCGAGTACCAAACCCCAGCTTCTCTCCGCTTGCCACCTCCGGACCGATGGCGCGTTCGGTGGCCGACGTTGCCCTGCTGCTCAGCGCCATGGCTGGCCCTCACGCGGCTTCGCCCCTCTCGCTGCCTGAGCCCGGTAGCACTTTTCGCCAGCCCCTTGGCCGCAGCTTCAAGGGTGTCCGCGTCGCCTGGTTCAAAGATTTGGGCGGCGTCCCTTTCGATCCGCGCGTCACCTCCGTCGTTAACGCGCAACGGAAGATCTTCGAAGATCTCGGCTGTATCGTGGACCAAGCTGAACCCGATTTCACCGGCGCCGACTTCGCCTTCAAGACTCTGCGCGCCTGGGGATCGGCGACCGTGCACGGCGACCGCATCCGTACCCATCGCGCTCTCTATAAAGACACGCTGTTGGGCGAAGTGGAGCAAGGCCTCAAGCTCACTGGCGCCGATGTCGCCCGCGCGGAACAACAGCATACCGAGGTCTGGCGCCGCTTCCAGGCTTTTATGGGGAGCTATGAATATTTCGTGCTGCCCTCCACCCAAGTGCCTCCTTTCGATGTGAAGATCCCCTACCCCAGTGAGATCAATGGCACGCACTTTGACAGTTACATCGACTGGATGAAGACCTGCTGGTACATCTCACTTGTGGGAAACCCGGCCATCTCCGTGCCCGCCGGCTTCACGCCCGGCGGTCTTCCCATCGGCTTGCAAATCGCCGGCCGGCGTCACCAGGACTTTGCTGTCCTTCAGATCGCGGACGCCTTCGAACAAGTCACTCATGTATCCCGGCGGCGCCCTACTGCGCGTTGATCATGAACGTCGCGGTGGTGCCGAAGAAGTCCAGAAGCGCCTCACGCGCATCGGCGGGCAGCGCACATTGATCCAGCGCCCTGGTCATCAGTACCATCCACCGGTCGCGAGCCCTCTGGTCAATGCGAAACGGCGCGTGGCGCATCCGCAGGCGGGGATGTCCGCGTTGTTCAATGTAACGCTGTGGGCCGCCGAAACGGCCAACGAGAAAATCGCAAAGCCGCTGTTCGGCTCCCGCGAGATCGTCCGCGGGGTACATTGGGCCCAGGATCTCGTCGGTTGCGATCTGCGAATAGAAACTGGCGATCAGGCGGGCAATCGCGTCCTCGCCGATAGTGGCGTAGAGATCGTCAATGGTCATGGATGCTTCCATGGTATCGGCTCAAAGCGCTACCCAGGCTTGCAGCAGATTATGCGCGATGGCAAACGGCGGCGAGCATTTGAACGGTCCGTCCCCGGCGAGCGCCGCACGGACTTCCGCTTTGGTGAACCATTTCGCGTCTTCGAGTTCGGTGGCGTCGATCCTGATCTCGGTGCCGGCGGCTTCCGCGAAACAACCAATCATCAGCGACGACGGGAACGGCCAGGGTTGAGAGGCCACGTACCGCACGCGGCCTGCGCGTACGCCTGCTTCCTCATAGACCTCGCGCGTTACTGCCTCTTCCACCGATTCACCCGGCTCAATAAATCCCGCCAGGCTGGAATAGAAACCAGCCGGAAACCTGGGCTGCCGCCCGAGTAAGCAACGGTCCCCGTCAATCACCAACATGATCACCACCGGATCGGTGCGGGGAAAATGCTCCGCCTTGCACGCTTCAGATTCGCAGGTCCGTTGGTATCCGCCTTTACCGGGCTTCGTATCCGCGCCGCATACCGCGCAGTGCCGGTGACGGCTGTGCCACGAAAGCAGGGACCGTGCGTGGCCCAGGATGGCCGCATCGCCGTGTGGCATTAGCGCGGCTGCCGCGCGCACGTCCATTAATTCACCCGGCAATTCACCGGACGGCGCGGTGTCCGGCGGCAGGGCTACCGCGAACCGTGCCTCGCTATGTTCCAGGCCGAGGAAGATCCACGGAGCGTCAGAGGGAATCTGGGACGCGGCTAACCACAGCAGCTTAGGCTGGCCAGAGGACGCGTCTACGATTGCCCGCAGATCGGAAAAGGCCACAAAGCGTGTCGCCGCACCCGTGCGCAGAGCTTCCAGCGCCGCGCTGTCGGTCCGCAGGTAATCGGCGCGGTCGAGCGGAGTGCCGGTGAAGCCCAGGCTTCCAACGGTCAGGGGTGCGGTGAACGGATCGGTCATGCGCTAGTCCACCTCAAAGATGGCTTCCACCTCAACCGCCACGTCGTACGGAAGCGCACTGACGCCTACGGCCATGCGTGCATGGCGTCCGGGTTCGCCGAACACTTCTACAAGAACATCGGAGGCGCCATTGAGTACTTGCGATTGCGCGATGAACTCCGGCACGGAGTTGATGAATCCAGCCACGCGAACGCATCGAAGGACACGGTCGAGGTCGCCATCTACCGCCGCTTTCACTTGCGCGATGAGATTGAGCGCACACAGCCGTGCGGCTTGCTGTCCTTCTTCCGTTGTAAATTCGCGGCCCAGTTTCCCAATGAAACGGCGGTCTCCGTTCCATTGGGGAAGTTGTCCGGTGAGGAACACCAGCGCGCCGGTACGTGCGAAGGGGACGTAGTTCGCGCCGGGTTTGCCGGGTTGTGGCAGTTCGATACCCAACTCTTTGAGACGTTCTTCGATTCTTCCAGCCATGTCTTAGAGTAAGATAGTCCGATACCGTGACACTGGCCTTCGTCGACTACGTCATTCTTGCGCTGTATTTTGCGTTCGTTTTGGGAATTGGGTGGCTGCTGAAGAAGCGCGTCACCACCAGTTCCGACTTTTTAACTTCCGGGCGCGCGATTCCCGTCTGGATTACCAGCCTCGCTTTTGTCGCCGCAAATCTGGGTGCGCAGGAAGTGATCGGCATGTGCGCGTCGGGTGCGAAGTACGGCATTATGACGGCGCACTTCTATTGGATCGGCGCCATTCCGGCCATGTTGTTCGTGGGCATCTTCATGATGCCGTTTTATTACGGCAGCCGCGCGCGCAGCGTGCCCGAATACTTGAGTCTGCGTTTCGACGAGAAGACCCGCGGACTCAATGCGATCACCTTCGCCATCATGACGGTATTCTCGTCGGGCATTTCCATGTACGCGCTGGGGCTGCTGTTTCAACTGGTGCTGGGATGGAGCTTCACCGCCTCGGTTTTGCTGTCGGCGGTAATCGTGCTGATCTATACATTTCTTGGCGGCCTTACCAGCGCTATTTACAACGAGGTTCTGCAGTTCTTCCTGATTGTGGTTGGATTTGCACCGCTGGCGATTCTGGCGACGAACCGTGCCGGCGGGTGGAGCGGCATGGCATCCAGACTGCCTCCGGTGATGACGCATTCGTGGAGCTACATGAGCAAGGCTTCCGACAATCCAATGGGTGTTGAACTTTTTGGAATGATCGCGGGGCTCGCGTTTGTTCTGTCGTTCGGATACTGGTGCACCGATTTTCTGGTGGTACAACGCGCCATGGCCGCCAATTCGATGTCGGCCGCGCGGCGGACGCCGGTGATCGCGGCGTTCCCGAAAATGATTATGCCGTTCATCGTGATTGTGCCCGGCATCGCCGCACTAGCCCTGACTAAAATGGACATCGGTTACGTGCTGCCGGCCAAGGGAAATAGTTACGATTACGACCAGGCGCTCACCACGCTGATGGCATCGTTTTATCCATCTGGAATGTTGGGCGTGGGGCTCACGGCATTGATGGCCTCGTTCATGTCCGGCATGGCGGGCAACGTAACCGCCTTCAACACCGTGTTCACCTACGACATTTATCAAAGCTACATTCGCAAGGGCGCGCCGGACGCGCACTATCTCACGGTTGGGCGCATCACCACCGTAGTTGGAATTATTCTTTCCATCTGCACCGCCTATCTGGCGCAGCATTACAACAACATCATGGACCTGCTGCAACTGGTCTTCGGCTTTGTGAATGCCCCTCTGTTCGCCACATTCCTGCTGGGCATGTTCTGGAAACGGACCACCGGTCACGGCGCGTTTACCGGTCTGCTGATGGGCACTTGCGCGGCTGCGCTGACCCACGGATTGACCATTGCGGAAGACAAAGGCGGGTGGCTGGGGCGCGTGCAGGAATTTCCGTCCACCATGGCGCAGAATTTCTGGATCGCCATCTTCGCCTGGTCCACGTGCTTCGTGGTAACAATTCTGGTTAGCCTGGCCACGCGGCCAAAGGCGGACAGTGAACTCGAGAGCCTGGTCTACGGGCTTACCAAGATCCCTCATGAACAGGGCGTGGCCTGGTATCTAAGACCGGGGCCGCTGGCGGTAGTAGTGGCAATTCTCTGCATCGGGTTGAATTTCCTTTTCTGGTAACAGCCATGCTCGATCTTCGACATCCCTCTGGTTGGTTCTTTCTGCTGCTCGGCGGCATTCTGGTATCGCTTGGCGTGTTTATGCCAGACCTGCGCGCCCCTCTTTCGACCGTGAACGTGAACCTGCTGGCGGGTTCCGCGATGATGGTCTTTGGAGGAGTAATGCTTTGGTTAGCGCACCGGAAATCGTAAGAGACGCTTTTCGGAAGCACTTTTCGCCAGATGGCCCGATCAAACTTTTCCGTGCACCGGGACGGGTGAATCTGATTGGCGAACACACCGATTACAACTTGGGCTTTGTGCTGCCGATGGCGATCGACCTGTCTTGTCTGGTCGAGATCGCGCCGGCCAATCATGGAAAACTTCGCGTCTATTCTGTGAACATGCAGGCGCTGAAAGAGTGGGCCGTCGAAGACATTCCCGGCGCTCTGCCGGCGGGGGACTGGGGTGATTACGTACTCGGCGTGGCGCAGCAACTGGGACGCGCCGGCTTTCCTATCGGCGCGGCGGACCTTGCGATTTACAGCACGGTCCCGGTTGGATCCGGACTTAGCTCGTCGGCAGCGCTCGAAGTATCCGCCGCGCTGGCGCTGCTGGGCGGACGGACGATGTCGAAGAAGGATCTGGCGCTGCTGTGCCAACGGGCGGAGCGGGAATTCGTGGGCGTCCCGTCAGGAATCATGGATCAATACGCGTCGGTGCATGGGGAGCGCGGCAAGGCGCTATGCATCGACTGCCGCTCAGTAAGTCATCAGGCCGTGACTCTGCCGGATGAAGCCGCCATCGTGGTGGTGAACTCCATGGTGAGACATGAGCTGGGCGGCTCAGCCTATCGCGATCGGGTACGGGAATGTGCCGAGGCGGTGGAAGAACTACGGCGGTGGTATCCGAATGTGCACAGCCTGCGTGACGTAATCGGCACTCAGTTGGCGCCGCTGACCGGTGTTCCGCTGAAGCGGGCGCGGCATGTAACCACCGAAGACGAACGCGTGGAATCGTTCATGGCGGCCGCCGGGCGTGGCGATCCGCGGGAGATGGGCGACCTGTTCGTGGCCTCGCACCGCAGCTTGCAGCACGACTATGGCGTTAGCTGTGAGGAGTTGGACTTTCTGGTGGACACCGCCATCGCCCTTGAGGGGGTTTATGGCGCACGTATGACGGGCGGAGGATTTGGAGGCTGTACGGTGAATCTAGTGGCGCCTGAGAATGTAGAGAACTTTGAAATCCGGATTTCGTTGGAGTATGAAACAGCCCACGGAAAAGCCCCTCAGGTGTTTCGGGTTTTTCCCGCTGCAGGGGCGGAGCAGATTTTTTGAGATATTTCTTAGGTCGCGGGCACTACTACTGCAAAGCACAACCAATCTGTTCACTCCGAACGGTAATATTCCTCCAAGCGGGCGCTAATACAACCGCTTGGGGTTTACGTTTTCGCGTCATTGGCCGTCGCTGAAAGCTGTAGGATTGTGCGGAAATACACCGACGCCAAGGCTGTGGACAAAAGCTGGATAGTAGGCGCCCATTCGGGTGAGACGGGAAAGAGAGCCTGCAATAGCAACGGGCGCTCCGCGACATCCACCAACTCGTTCACCTGCTCCGGCGGCGCGGAGTCGAATACGGGCCGCAAGACATTATCCCGAAAGAGTTCCAGCATCATGCGGTCCGCCTCGGGCTCAACACCGGTCAACAGGATGCTCATGGTGGCGGGCTGATCTTCATCGAAGAGCGACGCTAGGGCAACACCTCCTGCTACCGCGGACCAATCGAGCTCGAAATTCCCGCGTTTGAGAAAGGCCAGTTTGTCGCGAAATTCCGGCGGCCGGTTGATCAGAAACTCCGCTATCAAGGCGCAGACGGCTTCCCCCTGAGCATTGGTGGGGACGATATCGAACTTTCCTGCTTCCACGCGGGCTTCTTCCAGATAGATATTACGAACATGAAACATTGCACACGGATTGTAACAGGTGAAGCCGGTGTGCCAACGTGGAATGGATGGGGAAGATTGTTTTGATCAGATTCGCACTTTCGCCGCTGGTAACTGCGATCTTGACCGCGCGGCCCGGTGCGGCGGTGTTTGCGGGAGCGTTGGCTTGGGACGCCGGCAAAGTCACCGGTGCGTTGCCGGGAGCCGTATTGCGATGAGCGCGAAAACCAATGCGGTGCGGATTCTGGACGGCCTGGGCATTTCCTACGAGCTGCGCGGGTACGAGGTTGACCCGGAAGATCTGGCGGCCGAGACAGTGGCCCGCAAGATTGAGATGCCGGTGGAACAGGTGTTCAAGACGCTGGTTGCCGAAGGGGATCGGGGCGGTGTCTGCCTGGCGGTAATCCCTGGCAATTATCAACTGGACTTGAAGGCGCTGGCGAAGCAGACCGGGGACCGCAAGGTGGATACGGTGGCGCTGAAGGACGTGCTGCCGCTAACCGGTTACATCCGCGGCGGCGTGACTGCGCTGGCGTGCAAGAAAGACTATCCCGTCTACGTGGATGAGATCGCGCAGCTGTTCGATGTGATCTCGGTATCGGCGGGGATGCGCGGCTTGCAGATCCTGTTGAACCCCGCCGATTATCTTCGCGCAGTGAACGGAGTGTACGCGGAAATCTCACGCGAGAAGCCCTAATCCGTGCCGTAGCTGATCTCCATCGAACGGATCTTACGCGCGGCGTAAAACAAACTCAGCGCGGAGACGCAGAGCAGGCCGGGGATCGCAATGTAAGTGGGAACGGGGTCCGCCACAACAGTGAACAGCGCGCCCAGGCCTTCCGCAGGCACTTCCACCGGACACAGCGGCAGCAGATAGAAGATGATGCTGAACTTCTTCATCATCGCGGGCAGCATGTTGTTGATGGATTCCCAGAGCAGGATAATCACCGCCGGAACAACGGGGTTGCGGAATAGCAAACCCATCAGCAGAAACAGCGAGCCGTAGCCGATGCAGGCCAGCACGGTTACCAGCACGTAGGAACCCATCTGGCCCAATCCCGGGCCGCCGAAGACG
>JANXXV010000395.1 GCA_025350445.1 Bryobacteraceae bacterium
TCCCGGCTATGTGGGTTACGAAGAAGGCGGCCAGCTCACCGAAAAGGTGAAGCGCGCGCCGTATTCCATCATTCTGCTGGATGAAATCGAAAAGGCGCACCCGGATATCTACAACATCCTGTTGCAGGTTTTTGAAGACGGGCAGTTGACCGACGGTCTGGGCAATACGGTCGATTTCAAGAACACCATCATCATCATGACGTCGAACCTGGGCGCACGTTTCCTTGAGAAGCGCGGCCAGCTAGGCTTCGCCGCCCCCGCTATCGAAGGGCTTCCCAGCAAAGTGGAAGACATGGTGATGGCCGAGGTGAAGCGGTCTTTCAACCCGGAATTTCTGAACCGGCTGGATGAGGTAATCCTCTTTACGTCTCTCACCGACGAGGACCTGCTGAAGATCATCAACCTGCTGGTGGAACAGATCAACATCAATCTGGTGCCGAAGCAGATCAAGCTCAGGCTTGCCGAAGGCGCCGCCCGCTACGTCCTGGAGAAGACCTGTGGCGACCGCAACTACGGCGCGCGGCCGCTTCGGCGCGCCTTGCAGAAGTACATCGAAGATCCGCTTTCCGAAGCGCTGATTCAGGGTACGCTGCCAAGGCCGTCCGAGCTCGAAGTTTACCTTGGCGATACCGGCATCTACTGCCGCCAGATCAAGGAACCGACCGAACAGGAAGAAGAAGAGCCGGTGGAAGTTGGCGCCGGTACGCCGCTGTATATGTTCTAGTGGCCGGAGGACCGCTGGTCCGGCTGCTGTCATCACAAGTGCCAGCCAGGGGGCTGGCTTCGGGGCCGGGGCCCCGCCGTCCTCGTGCTGGTCTTTTGCAACGTCTTCTACTTCACGGTCTCTGGCGTCTTACCTGACGTCCAATACAAAGTCCATGCTCAGCACCATGGCGTGCCCCGTCACGCGAATTTGCGATACATGGAAACTGATTAGCTCCTGCCGGTAGGGCGCCTTGCCGCGCTGTTCCTCCAGAATTTTCTTCGCATCCATCATCACACCGTAGGAAAACTGTGTCGACAAATTCTCGGTCAACTCCGCTCGTACACGCCGGATGTAGATTCCATCTTTGTCTTCACTCACCACGTTGACATCCTTCAAACGGATAAACCCGGCGTCGTAATACGGCACGGCTGTGATGGCCACCAGAAACGAATCGCCCAACCCAATACATCTCCCGAAAAAATCCTTCGCAGACCGGCCGCTGAATCGAGCGCGAATTTTCAAGCGGCCCTTCTCCTCCCCGATTTCCGGATTCTCCAGATACGCGAACGTACATTTTGCCGCGCGGCTGGCCTGGACATACTTCCGTCCATCGTCGGTGAACACTTGTTCGGCCAGAATTTTCTTGATCACACTATGGTGAAGACGGAGTTCCACCGCGCCCGCGGCGGAGGCGATCAGCAGCATCGCGGCAAGGAAACCCATTTGGCCGATTTTAGCAACGGCTACTGTCGCATAATGATCTTCTATGCCCACCGGAGCCGAACTGTTCGTGCGCACGCTCATCGAACTTGGAATCGACCGCATTTTCACGTTAGTCGGCGACCACTTAAACGAAGTCCTGGCGGTCGCCGCAAAAGCCGGCGTTCAGATCATCGACATGCGCCACGAATCCGGCGTAACCCATACGGCCGACGCCTGGGCACGCCTGACCCGCAAGCCCGCGCTGTCGCTGGTTACCGGCGGACCCGGACACACCAACTCCTTAACCGGCATCGCCACCGCGCAACTGGCAGCCAGCCCGCTGATCGCAGTCAGCGGCAGCCGGGCCAATGCCGTCGCGGATCGGCAGGCATTTCAGGATATCGATCAAGTTGGAATGACCGCGCCCATCACCAAATGGGCCGCGCAGCCGGCCACCGCGGGCCAGATCCCGTTCTACCTCACGCGTGCATACTCTGAAGCAAATTCGGGCCGGCGGGGCGCGGTGCATCTCACTATTCCCGTAGATCTATTCACGGCCGAGGCGGGGGCGATAGCTCCGGCATTCTCCGTTCCCGAGATGTCGCTCATGCAACCGAATGCCGATCAGGTCCAGAAGGCGATTCAGTTACTAAAATCGGCCGAAAGGCCCGTGGTCATTGCAGGAAGCGGCGTATGGTGGGGCGATGCCGCCGCCGAGCTGCGGCACTTCATTGAGACGGCCAATCTGCCCCTCTACACCATTACCATGGCGAAGGGCGCGGTCCCTGACGATCACCCGCTCTGCATGGGTTATGCCGATCCCGCCCTCAACACCGCCGTGCATACCGCCTTCAAGGAAGCCGATCTATTTTTGGTTGTAGGCAAACGCATTGATTACCGGCTGGCTCTGGGCGGCGCACGCCTATTCCCGACCACCGCCAAATTCATCCAGATTGACATTCACCAACAGGAACTCGGCCTCAATCACAAGTTGGACGTCGCCATTCACGCCGATGTGAAAACCGCACTTACGGCCTTAACGACAGACATGCCGCCGCGTAAGGAATGGCTGGCGCATCTGCGAACGCTAAAAACGGACTGGGAAAACCGGCTTGCGGAAATCGCGAAGGACGACGCATCGCCAATGCACCCCGCAGCGTTCTACGCCGAGCTGAAAAAAGCATTGCCACCAGAAACTCTCTACGCCTGGGACGGCGGCGACTTCGCCCATTGGGGCCGCGCCAACATCCCAGCGCTTCGCACCGGAGGCTGGCTGCGGCTGGGCCCGCTAGGCACCATCGGCTCCGCTCTGCCAAATGGACTGGCGCTGCAAATGGCCAATCCAGACAAACCCGTCGCAGTCATCACCGGGGACGGTTCCTTAGGTTTTTACATCGCTGAAATGGACACTGCCGTGCGATATAAATTGCCCATCGTCATTATCGTAGGCAACGATGCCGGCTGGGGCCTGGAGCGCGAATTGCAATCCGCGCTGACGGGCCCGGGCACCGTGGCATGCGAGTTGCGCGCGACCCGTTACGATATCGTAATGCAGGGCTTCGGCGGCGCGGGGGAAACCATCGACACACTCGACCAGGTGGGCCCCTCCGTCAAACGAGCCTTCTCCGCGGGCGTTCCATACTGTCTGAACGTAAATATTCGCGGCGTGCGTTCCCCCTTCACCGACTGGCAGATCAGCGGCAAGAAGCGCAATTGATATGCTGGACGCCATGCGCAAACTCCTGTTGTTCCTGCTTACCGCCCCACTGTTCGCGGCCTCGGTCCATATCTACGTGGCCAACAGCGACGGAGATAACGTTACTGTAATCGATCCGCTAACCAACACGGTGAGCGCCGATATCAAGGTTTCAAAAAATCCCCACGGGATCGTGTTTTCACCGGATAAGTCGCGCTTCTATGTTTCCAGCGAAAGTGAAGACGTGCTCGATATCGTGGACCGGAAAACTTCGAAGATCATCCGGCGGGTGCCGCTGGGCCGGCGTCCCAACAACGTCGCCATCACGCCGGACGGCCGGCGCGTGTACGTTTGCATCCGCCAGGAATCGTGGGTGGATGTGGTTGACACCGCCTCCATGGAGAAAGTGAAAAGCATCCCGGTAGGCAAAGGCCCGCACAATCTGTATGTGTCGCCAGACGGCAAGGACATGATCGCCACGTCGACGGACGAGAACAAGCTGACCGCAATCGATATCAAAACGGAGAAACCCGACTTCGAAATTCCGCTGCCGGGAGTTCCCCGCCCGCTGACGTTCGATGGCGCGGGCGGCCGCATCTTCGTCCAACTTTCAAAATTGCATGGCTTCGCGGTGGTGGACTACAACACACGCAAAGTTACGGGAAACATCCTGCTGCCCGACGCTCCACCGGGCGCGAAGCCGCTGATCCCCGACACGTACTCGCACGGCATCGGCGTCACGCCCGATGGCAAGACGCTGTGGGTGACAAGCCTGCTGGACGACTCGGTCTCGGTGTTTTCCATGCCCGATCTGAAGCGCCTGGGAACTATCCCGGTAGGCCGGGGCCCGGACTGGCTGACGTTCACGCCGGACAGCCAGCGCTGCTTCGTCTCAAACGCCGGATCGAATTCCGTATCCGTGTTGGATGTTTCCGCACGCAAGGAAATCACGAAGATCGCCGTGGGGAAGATTCCCAAGCGCATTATCACTGTAGTGCTTCCCTAGTGCATGTGGGTATTAATCGTTGAAGACGAAAAGCGCATGGCCGAAACCCTGCGCAAAGGGCTGGAACGCGAGGGAATGTCGATCGCATTGGCGTTCGACGGCCCTTCCGGCCTGGAAGCCGCGCGCAGCCGTGATTTCGATGTAATCGTCCTCGACGTGATGCTGCCGGGACTCGACGGTTTCGGCGTAACCCGCGAGCTTCGCGCACAAGGAGTGGCGACGCCGATCCTGATGTTGACCGCGCGGGACACCAGCCAGGACATTGTCAACGGCCTCTCGCAAGGTGCGGACGATTACTTGACCAAGCCATTCGCCTTCGAAGTTCTGCTGGCGCGCCTGCACGCGCTCTCCCGCCGCAGCCTCCCGATGAGAGCACCGCAGCTGCAGCACGCCGATCTGGTCCTCAATCCCGTCACGCACGAAGTGTCGCGCGGCGGCCGTAAACTATCGCTGACCAGAACGGAGTACGTTCTTCTGGAAATGCTGCTGCGCCGGAGCGGAATCGTTCTTTCGCGCGAGACCCTCATCGAAGGAGTCTGGGGGTTCGACGCGGAGGTGGAAACCAACACGCTGGAGGTCTTTATTGGCCAGTTACGCGCCAAGGTCGATCGGGAATCCGCCAACAAACTGATCCACACCATCCGCGGCGTGGGCTATGTAGTGCGGGACGATGCCCGGGAAGAGGAGCCCAGATGAAGCACTGGTCCATCCAGGCACGGCTGACGCTGTGGTACGGCGCGGCCTTGAGCATCTCGCTGGCACTGCTGGGAGGCGGCATCTGGTGGGTACTGGAAACCAGTCTGTTTCGCGATATCGATCAGCGGCTGCAGGACCACGTCGTAGAAACGGGGCGCATCGTGAGCAAGGAACTTGCCGAGCATGATCGAGCGGGAGCCATGCAAGAGATCCGCGAGTCGCTATCGGCCTCGCCGGGTGAGCGTAGTGCCGTATGCGATGAGCGGGGAGCGTTGCTCTATAAGGCGCCGGAGCTGGACTTCACCTGCCCGCAAAGTGCTTTCGGCTTCCACAATCTCCAAGTTCGCAATGAGCCGTTCCGGGCACTTGTATCGCGTGAGGGTCCATTTACCATCTTCGCGGCCGCCTCCACGCGGCATATCCATTCCGCGCTCAACCGCTTGCGGTGGATTCTGCTTTTCAGCATCCCGGTGGTTCTCCTGATCGCGACCGGCGGCGGTTATTGGTTGAGCAAGCGCGCCATGGCGCCGGTGGAGGAAATCACGCGAACTGCCCGCACCATCGGCATGCGGAATCTCTCGCGGCGATTGCCCGTTACACAGACCGGGGACGCGCTGCAACGGCTGTCGGAGACCCTGAACGACATGTTCGCCCGGCTGGAATCGGCCTTCCAGAGGATCTCGCAATTTACAGCGGATGCCGCGCATGAGCTTCGTACACCGCTGGCGCTGATCCGCACCACTGCCGAAGTGGCACTGCGTTCCGGGCAGCCGGACGAGTATATGGAGGCGTTGCCGCAGATAGTGGAAGAGACCGTCCGCACGACGGACCTAGTGGAACAACTCTTGTTCCTGGCCCGTGCGGACGCAGGCGGGACGCTTCCGGTCCGCGCGGCGTTCCAGTTGGAAAGCGTCATGCTGGACGTGGTGGAATCGGCACGAAAGCTTGCCGCAGCCCGAGGAATCGAGCTCAGCGCGCCGGCGCGCATCTTCCAGGTTGAACTGCACGGCGATGCCGCGGCGATGCGGCGGCTGTTGCTGATTCTGCTGGACAACGCCATCAAGTACACGCCCGGCGGAGGCGGTGTGACGATCGCCATGAATCCATCCGCAATAGAAATCAGCGATACGGGAATTGGCATTTCCGCCGAAGACCTGCCACATATTTTCGATCGCTTCTACCGCGCGGACAAAGCCCGCTCGCGCGACAGCGGCGGCGCGGGCCTGGGCCTCTCGTTGGCCAAGTGGATTGCAGAAGCCCACGGCGCATCGATCACGGTGCAAAGCCGCGCCGGTGAAGGCAGTAAATTCGTGCTCCATCTGCCGGACTAACTTTTTTTGGGAGTTGGTCGATTCTGCCTGCGCCCGTTGGCCGGGATGATTTCGCCGCATTTCCGCCCTTTCGGTCAATTGCGCTTTCATCACGGTGAACTGGATATGAAGTTGCCGGAACTTGCGGTGGAGGCACGATATCCGGCAGCGGCGCTCTTGCTTTGGACTGCCGGGATCTAGGAGTCGTGTCACTCGTGAGAGTTGACGGCGGGCACGCGGGCGCGACTGGAGGGCGCAGCGTTTGCCTCATTTTGCCACAGCCGGGAATTTGACGGGACTGCACCCTAAGGCGCTGAGCGAGCCGCTGCCTCGTTCAACCAAGCCCGCATTTCGCGGCGCGTGGCGCCTCCCGCCCGCTGGAATACTACGCTGCCTTCCCGCATGACCACGAAATTCGGGATCGCCTGGATACGAAATTGCGCCGCTAAATCGGGTTGCTCTTCGGTGTTCACTTTCAACACAATCGCAGCGCCTGCCACTTCGCGGGCCAGCGCGTCCACCTCCGGTGCAATCGCCCGGCATGGGCCGCACCATGGAGCCCAGAAGTCCACTAGAACCGGAACTTTGGCATCGCTGGTAATTGCAGCAAAGGCCGCGGGATCAGCGTTGATTGGCGCATCGGAGGGACGCAGCGTTGACTTGCAGTTGCCACAGCGCCCGGTATCAGCCAGATGTTTCGCGGAGATCCGGTTCAGTGTGCCGCATTCGTTACATTTCCGCGTCACGGAAAAGCTCATGGGTGCCCTCCTACTCTATTATCTGCGATTGGAGTCCACCCATCATGTTGATTTCGGTGTAATAAATCCGGTTGAAAACCCCGTCCGTGCCGGCCTGATCGTCGCAGGCGGCCATCACCCGTACACCGGCCCTGCGGGAAAGCTTCAGGATCAGCTTTTTGCCTTCTTCGCCTGGGCCGCCCGGCGGCCGCGCAATTCGATACGGCTCCGGCTGGAGTAGAACTTCGAACGCAATCCCGCTATTAGCAATGCACTTAGCTCGAAGTGACGAACGTCGGGCGATGCACCGGTTGGCCGAGATGTTCCGAAGTTCAACGGCGGCGTAGTCTCAGATTCTCAAAACATTCTTTTCGTGATTGCCGGTGCATATCAAGATCGCATCCACCATGAACGCCAGCCCTCCCTGGCTGCCGGGAAACTGAGTCGCTCTCGTCTCCGCGTCACTGCGTGCAAGCTCTCCGTGCGCCCGCCGAACAAGGGACTGCATCAGAGAGTGCGCATTTCCGGACAGGAATCGAACATTAGCAGGTATTCTCCTATGAGAGGAAGACGCCTTGCCGGCACTCTCTCTTAGAGTGGAATACCTTGCTATCGTCGACCGGTATATCGTGGCGTGTCTGGTGCCGCTGGGCTTCTGGATTCTGGTGAGTGGCCTGGACGACGTGGTTCTTGATGTGGTGTGTTTGTATCACTGGCTGACGGGAAAGCGGGCCTCCCGGCTGCCGTCGGAAGAGGAGCTGCGGCAGAAACCGGAAGCCACGATCGCGATCTTTGTTCCGCTTTGGCAAGAACACCGTGTGATCTGCAAGATGATTGAACATAACACCGCGGCCATCAAATACCGGAATCACCACTTTTTCATCGGCTCCTATCCCAACGACGACGCCACGGTTGCGGTGGTGGGAGAGTTGGAGAAACGATATCCAAACGTCCATTTGGCAATGGTTCCGCACGACGGGCCGACATCGAAGGCCGACTGCCTGAATGCGATCTACGACCATCTGTTGCGGTTCGAGCGGCGCAGCGGAATTCATTTCGGTGTCGTCATGACGCACGACGCCGAAGATCTGATTCATCCGGATTCCCTGCGCTGGGTGAACTACTATTCCGATACACACGATATGGTGCAGACGCCGGTGCTGCCTCTTCCCACGCCTTTCCGGAAACTGACCCACGGCGTGTATTGCGATGAGTTCGCTGAATCTCATACCAGAGATATGCGTGCGCGGCAGTTCACCGGTAGTTTTATTCCGTCGTGCGGCGTGGGAACCAGTTTCTCCAGGACGTCACTGGAGCAACTCGCCGTCTCGAAAGGGAACCGAATATTTGAGCCGGCCTGCCTGACGGAAGATTATGAGAACGGTTTGAGTCTTCATTTGATGGGAGCCAAGCAGATCTTTGTGCCCCTCAGCTTCCGGAACGGATCGTTCGTGGCAACGCGGGAATTCTTCCCGCACACGTTTCGGAGCGCAGTAAAGCAAAGGACGCGCTGGGTAATGGGCATTTCCCTGCAAGGTTGGGAAAGGCACGGGTGGCAGGGCGGGCTGATAGATAAGTATTGGCTTTGGCGGGATAGAAAGGGGCTGCTGGGAAACTCGCTTAGCCTGTTCACCAATTTCATTTCCGTCTACGGTCTTGGAACCTGGATGGCAGCCAGGATAGGTGGTCTCGAGTGGGGCCTTGGCCAGCCGCATCTTCCATCGCATTTCGCCTGGCTGTTTGCATCGACGATGACGCTGGGAGCAGCCCGGATCTTAGTCCGGATTTTCTGCACCGGACGGGTATACGGATGGCTGTTCGCGCTAGGAGTTCCACTGCGTATTTCCTATGCCAACTGCATCAACTCCGCGGCGACGGTCTGCGCCGTATATCGCTACACCAAGGGCCGTCTGAAGAAGAAGCCACACACCTGGCTGAAGACAGACCACGCCTACCCAACCCAGGCCGCGCTGAGCGAGCACAAGCGGACGCTGGAGGAGGTGTTGATTGGTTCAGGCCTATTGACCGCGGAACGCCTGCGGGAAGCAATGGCCACCAAACCGGAACGAACACGCCTGGGCTGGCATCTGGTGAAGCTGGGCCTGCTGACCGAGGCGCAACTCTATGAAGCGGTCAGTCAACAACAGAGCTTGCGGACGGGCCGGGTTTCGCCGCAAGAGGTGAGGCCGAACATCGCGCGCGGGCTTCCCTGGGATGTAATTCGCGACTGGCGCGTGATGCCGTTCAAGGTGGAGATGGGCAGCCTGTTCGTTGCCGGGCCCGAACTCCCCACCGAAGAGATGCAGCGCGATCTGAAGAAGTACACCTCGCTCGAAGTCCGCTTCCAGTTGATCACGCCCGCAAACTTCGCCGAGCTTACTTCCAGTTTGCTGTAGGCGCGAAGAACTCCACGGGCGCGATGGACAGGATGCGCTTCTTCGCAACAGTGGCAGTGATGGTTTGACGGCGGCGTTCCGCGACACCCGCGGCGTCCTTACCGCGGAGTTGCAGATACCAGTCCAGTTCCACTTTCGCGGAGTCCGAGCGCATCAGCTCAATAGATGAAGTGATATCAAAGCGAGCCATCAAAGCGGAGACGTTGTCGCGTAGCGCCGCGAAGTTAGGCATCCGGCGATCAAAGGGCTTCAGGAATCCCTCGACGTCGCCAGTGCTCAATGCGGAAGCCAGGGGTTCGAAGATTTCGAGGACGGCGGAATCGTCTTCGCCGAATGCTGTCGGGGCCACCAAACAGGTGAGGACGAGACGGCGGCGGGTCATTGCTCGATTGTGGCATGATGCGTCCCTGCCAAAGACGAAAGCCTGAAGCGCCTCGTGAAAACAACCGCAAGGCAGAATGTTGTCTTATCCAAGATGAACCTGGAGCTGGAGGTTGTTTCTCATACAAGATGAGCCTGAAAGAGGAATAATCCGTCATGCTGGGCATTGAACCTAAATCCGGCAGTTCGAGTACCGCGGATCGCGCCAAATCGCTGAAATGTTTGAGGATTTCAATTGCTCCGCAGTTCACCCTTCGGGTAATAACTGATTCCCTTACAACTGCTTGCGGACTAACGAAATATCCGGTTTTGGGTGGAGCCAACTGCCGGATTTAGGTTGAATAGTCAAAAGCCACCGCCTGAAGGCGGTGGCTTTTGTAACGGGCTGGAAGCCCTGTTCCGGCTAAAGCCGGCCAAGGGTTACCCGCACCAAG
>JANXXV010000480.1 GCA_025350445.1 Bryobacteraceae bacterium
TTGTGGTTTCCGCCGCTGATTGAAATGTTGATCGCCGTTTCGATCCTCTATATGGCGCTGGAAAATATCGTGGGCGTCACCAGCGTGCAACGGAGATGGATGGTGGCCTTCGGCTTCGGCCTGGTTCACGGATTCGGTTTCTCCTTCGCGCTGCGTGACACGATGCAGTTTGCGGGTTCGCATTTGCTGACTTCGCTGCTCTGCTTCAACATCGGCGTGGAAATGGGGCAAGTGCTGGTGCTGTTGCTGTTGATTCCGCTGCTCGACCTGCTTTTCCGTTTCGTGGTGGCAGAGCGGATGGGCGCCGTCATTCTCTCCGCCATCGTGGCGCACACCGGTTGGCACTGGATGATGGAGCGATGGCAGTTGCTACGGCGGTTTAGCTTCGCGTGGCCCGAATGGAACGCGGCGCTTCTGGCCAGCGCGATGCGGTGGGCCATGGTTTTGTTGATTGCCGCCGGCGCGGTGAGTATGGCGGTCTGGCTTGTGCGGCGGCACTTCGGCCAAAGCACTGCATTATGATGGAGGACATGAAAACAAGCCGCCGCCGCCTTCTTCAGCTCAGCGCACTGGCTCCCGCCGCCGCATCCGCAGCGTCTACGGCAGCCCCGCTCACCGCGTCCACTCCGTCTCAGCTCTACGCCAGCCTCGGCTTGAAGCCCGTCATCAATGGCGTCGGTGTCGTTACCGTACTCGGTGGTTCCATCATGCCTCCGGAAGTGATTCGCGCGATGGAGGAGGCTTCGAAGTATTTCATCTCCGTGCCGGAACTCGAAAAGAAAGTGGGGGCGCGCATCGCCGAACTTCTGAATGTTCCCGCAGCCATGGTGACGTGCGGCGCGGCATCCGCCATCACTGTTGGCACTGCCGCCTGCTTCTCCCGCAACGACCCCGCCAAGCTGCGGCAACTGCCGAATCGCGACGGCATTCGGTATGAAGTGATTCAGCAGAAATCGCACCGTTCCGGTTACGAACATCAGATGGAGCTCTGCGGCGCCAAAATCGTGAGCGTGGAAACACGCCAGGAATTGGAAGCGGCCATCAACGAGAGAACCGGCATGATGTTCTTTCTGAACAAAGGGGAACGCGATGGGCAGATCAAATCCGATGAGTTTGTGAAGATCGGCAAAGATCGCGGCATCCCAACGATGAACGATGCGGCGTCCGATGCAACTCCGAAGGAAAATCTGTGGAAGTATACGCAGCAAGGTTTTGACCTGACGATCTTCTCCGGCGGGAAGGCGCTGCGCGGGCCGCAGAGTTCCGGCTTGCTGATGGGCCAGAAGGAGCTGATCGCTGCTGCCTTGCCGGCGATGTCTCCGTTCGGCGGAATTGGACGCGGCATGAAGGTGGGCAAGGAAGAGTTGTGCGGTTTGCTGGCCGCGGTGGAGCGCTACCTGAAGGTAGATCATCAGGCTGAGTGGAAGGAACTGGAAGCGCGCGTTGCATCCATTCGCGGTGCGTTGAAGGGTATCGGCGGCGTGCAGACCGAACGCCACATTCCTGTGATCGCCAATGAAGTGCCGCACGTTACCGTGCAGTGGGACGAGGCCTCCCGCGGGCTGACGGCCCAGCAGGTGGGAGAGAAACTGGAGGCGGGCGATCCTCCGATTCAAGTGCAGCGTCCTGGGAAAGGGCAACTGTTGATTTCTGTTTGGATGATGCGGGGCAATGAGCACGCTATAGTCGGCCGCCGGCTGCGGGAGATCTTTTCGGCGTAATGGGCTTACCTAAATTTGCGGTCTTTCTGGCGGCGTCTAGCGTCGCTTTGTTAACGGCGCAGACGCCGGCCAAACCGATCATGAACGAAATCCGTATTGACCGCTATCAAGCCGCCACTATGCGGGACGGTGTGAAGCTGTATGCGGACGTATACCGCCCTGCTGCGCCCGGGAAGTATCCGGTGCTGGTTGTGCGGACGCCTTATGGGACGCAGCGCGATGGTATGCACGAACCTCTCATCCGGTTCGCGCAGCGCGGCTACGCGGTGGTGATGCAGGATGTCCGCGGCCGCTACGAGTCGGAAGGCAAGTGGGAGCCGTTCCGCAACGAAGCCAAAGACGGCTACGACACTATTGAGTGGGCAGCTGTGCAGCCTTGGTCGAATGGCAAGGTGGCTTCGCAGGGCGGGTCCTACCTGGGCCATGCGCAGTGGGCCGCTGCCAGTCAAGCGCCGCCGCATCTGCTGGCGATGTACCCCGCCGTGGCTTCCACGAATATTTATGCCAACTGGCTGACGCGGGGCGGCGCGTTCCGGCTGTCGTTCAACTATGGATGGGGCGTAGTGCGGATGCCCAATCGCATTATGTTGCCGCAGTACTGGCATACGGAAACATTTACCCCGGAGGAGTTGAAGTACGAGGAAATTCTTACTCACCTTCCGTTGAAAGATGGGGACCTGCGCTCCGCCAACTATGCGGTGCCGTTCTATCGCGACTGGTTGCTGCATCAGTCGTTCGACGATTATTGGAAGAGCATCAGCGATGAAGAACGCTTCGAGAAGATTACCGTTCCGGCGCATACTCTGGGTGGCTGGTTCGACATCTTTCTGGGTGGTAGCATCAACGGCTACACGGGCATGAGGGCGAGAGGCGGCAGTGAGAAGGCGCGTAAAGAAACACGGATGATCATCGGCCCTTGGGGACATGGTCCGAGCCAGAAGTTCGGTGACGTGGATTTCGGGCCGGCAGCCATGGTTTCGTCGTTTGACCAGGAACTGCGTTGGTTCAATCACTACCTGAAAGGGGAAGATAATGGGGTGGATCGTGAGCTTCCCGTGCGGCTTTACTACATGGGGGCAAACGTCTGGCGCGATGAACAGGATTGGCCGATTCCGGGTACCCGCTTCACTCCGTTCTATCTGACTAGCGCCGGTAATGCGAATACTCTTCGTGGCGATGGAAAGATAACTGTTGAGAAGCCGTCCGCGGCGTTGTCCGACAAGTATCTCTATGACCCGAAAAGTCCCATTTCAACGATGGGCGGGAACAACTGCTGCGGCACGCCGACTTTGGCGGGTCCTAAGGACCAGCGCCCTATTGAACGGCGTGAAGATGTGTTGGTTTATAGCGGTGACATCCTCACTACTCCGGTTGCTATTGCCGGTCCGGTTAAGGCGAGGCTGTTTGCATCCACGGATGGGCGCGATACCGATTGGATGGTGAAACTGGTGGACGTCCATCCGAATGGCTTTGCCATGAATGTAGCGGAGGGAATGTTGCGCGCGCGGTTTTACAAGGGTTTGGATAAGCCGGAGTTGCTGGTTCCGGGACAGGTGTATGAATTTGAAATCGATCTGATTGGGACGGCGAATGTTTTTCTGCCGGGGCACCGGATCCGCGTGGACATTACCAGTAGTAACTTTCCGCAGTTTGATCGAAACCCCAACACGGGTGATGATTTGGGGGCTTCGGCTGCGGTACGGACGGCGGTGCAGACGGTTTTCCATGGTGCGGGACGGGCTTCGAGCATCCTATTGCCGGTGGTACCTTTGCCGCGTTGAAGGGCGGGAAGCGGGACCTGCATAGGCGTTAAAATAAGAACGTTTGTTATTGAAAATGTTCCATAATTGGGCTATGATCCACCGCTTGCTTACGCGCGCGGCTCCGTAGGATCAATGGTTTAACCGAGCCGCTCGCCGTGAGGGAGTGGTGCTACGATGTCCGCAGTTTAGCTTACCTTAACGCCTATGAGCGGGACCTGGGGGGCCCGCCGACGAGGGCGTCCGCCGTCCTGGGGGCGGGTTGGGATTTAAATCTTGATGTAAAGATTCTTTTTGTAAAGCCAATAGCACATTAGCCACATTGCCGCCAGCACCAACAGGTTTTGCGGGATCGCGCCCAGTTCGCCGAAGTACCAGAAGTTGCCGGTGAATACGCCCAGGCCGCGGTCTAGCCAGCCGCGAAGCACTTGCGAAAAGGAATAGATGAAGATCGAATTCATCCCAAGCACCACGAACGGAAATGCCCATTTGCGTTGTTGCTTCACGTCCACTATCCAGTAGAGGGCCATCAACATCACAATCACCCAGCCGCCGCTGAAGAGAGTGAACGACGCCGTCCAGAGGCGTTTCACCATTGGATTGATTGGCTCCAGGGCGAGTCCTAGCGCGAAGGCCGCGATTGCGCACGTTCCGAGCACTTTCAATTTGTAGGCGGGGGGCCGATCCAGGCGCATCAACATTCCTGCCCAGCAGCCGAACAGGATGGTGATTGCATTGCCGATGAAGTTGATGGTGGTGTAGTAGCCGGAGTAGTTGTAGCCCAGCAATTTCAGATCAAGAACGGCGCCGATGTTGCCTGTCTTTGAGAACGCTCCATCCGCACCCGGAAACAGCACGAATAGCGCCCAGTATCCCGCCAGCAGCCCGGCTCCACAGGCCACCTGCAGCGGGAAGCGGAGACGCGTGATCAGGAAGCAGAGCAGGTATCCGAACGCAATCTGACAGAGGACGTTGATCAGTTGCAGGACGGGACGGCCTTGTCTGGAGTTGAAATTCGACAGGACGTTGCTGAGGACAATTAACACGAGCGATCGCCAGGAGACGTGCTTGAAGAGGTCGAATGCCGTCGCGCCCTCGGCCGTCCGCCGCGCAAACGCGAAAGGCATCGCCATACCCACCATGAACGTAAATGCGGGCTGGATCAGATCCCAAAAGGTGCACCCGGTCCAGTCGGTGTGGTCCACTTGCCGCGCGAGCCACGCCCAGTTGGGGTGCGATTGAAGTACGCTTAGCCCGAACCCGTGCGAGATGAGGGTCAGCATGATCAGCCCGCGGTAGGCATCCAGACTGACCAGACGATCTGTTTTCGGCGCTATTTCAATACACGCCGAGGCGGGATTTGTTAGTGTCGCGCTGGCCATAATGACCTCGCAGACATTATGGCCAGTTTAGGCGCGCAAGTCCAGCATGCCTGTGCTATCGGCGAAGTTAGCCGTCTCCACGCCCAGGCTGTTCATCATTTGCACGAACAAGTTGGCCACCGGAGTTTTCGCTTCCGCCGCCAGGTATCTCCCGCCGCGAATCCCGCCGGCGTGTCCGGCAATCAGCAGCGGCAAATCGGAATTCGAATGGGCGTTGCCATCGCTGAGGCCGCCTCCGTATAGGATGGCCGAATGATCCAGCAGCGAGCCGTCTCCGTCCGGCGTGGATTTCAGCCGTTCCACAAACCAGGCAAACA
>JANXXV010000512.1 GCA_025350445.1 Bryobacteraceae bacterium
CAATCTGGCGGCGGATGCTTACATCCAGCGGACCAGCATTAAGAAACGGGGGCGTCCACTTTAAGCGCGGTCCCAAAGCGCCTTCCGCGATCCGGACGGCGACAGCAGGCTATATGCCACGTCCGGCCGCTGAGTAATTTATCGATTCCAGGCGCATCATGATAGCAGCAATGGTGATGCTATGATTGCAGGACGAGGACGACGGTCACCTTAGATCCCGACGTTGAAAGGTTGATCAAAGACGCGATGCGAGAGCGCGCAATATCGTTCAAAGAAGCGCTGAACGAAGCCGCGCGAATCGGGCTTCGCGGCAAAGAGCCCAAGCGCGCGCGGAAGTTCGCTCAGAAAACGTTTCGGATGGGAGCGAGTCAGGAGTTCCGTTGGGACAAAGCGCTGGCTGCCGCCGACGCGATCGAGGACGGGGAACTCAACAGAAAGCTGTCGTTGCGTAAATGATTCTTCCCGATGCGAAGCTGCTCATATACGCCATCAACGCGGACGCACCGTTACACCGGAAGGCCAAGGATTGGCTGGAATCAGCTTGGTCGGGGCCGAAAAGCCACTGCGGACCATAGGGGACAGTTGGGCCGCTTCCAAGACGGCGTTGATTCGGCACAAGTGCTCTGAAGTGTGAGGGCTTCAGAGTGCCGGGAGGTGGCCTACATCGAATGCTCATCAAAAGAGCATCGGCGGGCGGCGGGTTTGCGGCACAAACGTGCGGCTCCATCGCAGGGGCGACACGACGGCATGAATCTTCTGAGAAATTTTGAGAGGATCACCACCATGAGTATATGGGTCGGAGTTCGGATATCGTTTCTGAACTTCTTGACGCCGAACGCTCCAAGCTGTACGTCGGCTCAACTGTTGGAAGCTGTCTTCTTCCGGGTCGCTTGAGAGCACCGAGCTGCGGTGCCAAGCGGTTGAATCGGAAGGGCTGGCTAAACGGTTGACTCTACGGCGCAGCTTTCAGGAAAGAGGGTCTCTATGCGAGCGATATTTGTAAGCATTGTGTGTTTTTCGATTCTCCACGCGGAAGGAAGAAGGTGGAAGCTGCATCCATCTCTCGACTCGGCAGTTGAGCGTGTCAAAATCGGCGAGGTGACTTCAATTCAAGGGCCGGAGCCAACGATTGCAGTCTTGGACGAACAAGCCCAGAAGGAACTTTACAAATCGCAAAGGGCGAATGACAAACAGGGCATTCAGGAATTAATGGATGCCGCCAAAATCGCGACTCTTGCGCCCGGCACTGGAGTTCGTGTGTTGGAACGAAATGAAAGTGACCTCGACGAATTGATGGACACCGTTCATCAGTTAATGGACATCGATGTTAAATTCTACAAGAACTGCGCCGATAACAACATCCGAAGGGTCCGGGCCGGATTGCGTCTTGAAGATTGCGGGAATTTGACCTTCGACACCATGTACAACTCTCGAATGAACCAGTGCCTAAAAGGCGATACACCCGAATCTTATGTCGATGCACACGTACTCGTTCGGGTGCGCGTGCTCGATGGCAAGGAAATGGGCAAGAAGTTGTGGGTCGCCTACAGGGGACTCGCACGCCCCTCCCACCCCGATCCCTCACCCAAGTAGCGAAGAAACCGGTTTATACATTCAGGCGATTGGTCAAATAGTTGAAAACAAAGGAAGAATACCTATGCGGCCATGGAAAAGACGCAAGGCGGGCATAGAATCGGGCATAGTGGAATTTCTGAGGGTTCGGAGAGTATCGCAGTACAAGCTGCAATCAATTGAAACTAAACTACTTGAAGTTGGTGCGCCCGGTACGATTCGAACGTACGGCCTTTTGCTCCGGAGGCAAACGCTCTATCCAGACTGAGCTACGGGCGCTAGAGATTCCATTGTAGAACAGTTCGGCGGGCTATAACGGCTTTTTCGCCGAGCTCACCGCCGATGTCGCCTTCTTTCCCGGCGCTCCCGCCGGTTCCTTCAACAGCGTCTCGATCATATTGCGGAGGTTTGGCTCGGTAGCCGTCTTATCGTCGTTTGCGGCCAGGCTCTGCTGGCGGATCATGCCTTTGCGGTCGATCACCACAATCTGCGGCACCGACATTCGGGCATCGGCGGCCAGTTGCAGGTAGTTCATGACTGGTTCGCGAAGGCTGGAGCCGACGGGAAACGTGACGCCGTTTTGCTTCACGAAATCGGGCACCAACATCCCGGCCATGTCGTTAAAGGCCACCGTGATGGGCTGGAAGCCCTTCGGCCCGTATTCCTTGTACAACTGCGTCAACAGACGCGCCGATGCCTGGCAGTGAGGGCAGGTGGTGAAGGCAAATTCCAGCACTACAACTTTGCCTTTATACTGGCTGAGAAGCAATTGTCCGCCGGCCGGCATCTGGGCCGCGAATTCCGGCGACTTCCGCGGCACGTCGGCGGCCGCCAGCGGCAGAACCGTCAAAGAGAGAAACAACAAAGATTTCGCAAGTCTCATTTAAGAAGGCCTCTTCACCGGGACTACCGTTTTGGTCCCGGAGGTGTTTTTAGCCGCGGGCTCAGCCAGCAGTTTTTCAATCATCGCACGAATGTTTTTATCGTCTTCCTTGAAGAAATCGGCAGTGCCGTCGTACTGGGCGCGCACCATGCCGCCGCGGTCGATGAAAACCAGTTGCGGCATCATAAGATTTGGAGACATCACCGAGTGTTGCAGGAAGGAATAAACCGTCTCACGGGGGCCGGTACCCACCGGATAAGTCACGCCGAAATCCTGGATAAATTTAGGTACTTCCGGATTATCGTTGATGGCCACGCCCAGCGCCTGAAAGCCTTTGGGACCGAAGTCTTTCGTAGCTTGTGTCAGCGCTTTGGCGGTGCGCTGGCAGTGCGGACAGGTGGTGAGCAGAAACTCCAGAGCCACAACCTTGCCCTTGTATTTCGCTACCGACGTGGTCTGTCCGCCGGGCAGCGTAATCACGTAATCCAGTGCGGGGCGGGGAAGTTCCTGCGCTTCGACGACTGTTGCCAAGGCCACGCTCATCAAGGCGGCCATTACTAACCTCATGCTTACATTCTCCTTGCGTGAGGCCGGCGAGGGCGCCGGCCG
>JANXXV010000561.1 GCA_025350445.1 Bryobacteraceae bacterium
AACGACCGAGCCCAGGCATGGATGCGTGATGCTGGAAAGCGGCAGATGGCCGCTCAGAATCAGCCCGCACGCCGGGACATGTACCGGAGTCTTATGCGTCATGCTTCGGATGATGGTGTACTTGTTGGCGAGCTTCGCGCAACGCGGCAAGTGCTCAGTGACGTGCGTTCCGGGCACTGCCGTGGGGACTGATTTGAACTTGCTGCGCCACTCCGGTTTCGCGTTTGGCTTCGGATCAAACGTGTCCATCTGGCTCATGCCGCCGGTTAGAAACAGATGAATCACTGAGATGTCATTGCTCTGCACTGCTGCCGATTGCGCGCGCTGTTGAAGAGCCGCACCCATGGTGATCCAGCGGAAGGGCGCGATGGAACCAAGCTTCAGAAACGATCGGCGGTCGAAGTCTGCCATGACGGTTCTCCTCAGTGGTGAAACAGAAATTCCTTGGAATTGAAGACGCTCCATAGCACGTCTTCAAACATACGCCGGCGATCCTGGGCAGCCGGGGCCAGGGCCGCGGAGACTTCATCTTCCATGGGACGCCGGGTCAGCGCCGAAACATAAATGCGCTCTACGACGTCGCGGTCCGTCAGCTTGGAGTCCGCTAGCCACAGATCGAGATTGCCACCCTTCGCGGTGATCTGGTGCTGAATGGTATCGCCACTCACCAGATGCATCACCTGGCCCACGCTGGGCTTCGTATCGCGTTCGCAGATCACTTCCCGCAGATCGTTGCGGCCGAATACTTTCATCATGTAGTTGGACCCCAAGAACGGCAGCACGGGAATGGTCATGGCCCGTTTCCCCAATGGCATGCTGGCGAACTTTTCCGGCACGCCGGTGACCTGGCTCATGGAATCGACAATCTGTTCCGACATCAGGCGGCGCACCAGAAACTGGGAATAGTTCACTTGATCGTTCCGGTTCGTCTCGTTCGAAACCGAAGAAAGCTGGTATGCGCGCGAGTTGAAGATTCGCCGCTCCAGCTTCTTCAAGCTGTATCCGTTCTTCACGAAGTCGTCGGCCAGCGCCTGCAACAACGCTTCGTTGGTAGGCGGATTGGTGACGCGAAAATCATCCACCGGTTCCACCAGACCGCGACCCATGAAGAACTTCCAAACGCGATTCACCGTGGCGCGGGCAAAGTACGGATTTCGCGGAGCGGTGACCCACTGCGCCAGCCGCACGCGAACGTCTTCCCCTGGGCGTTCCTTCTCATAGTCGCCCTCCAGATACTTCGGAACCATCACCTGCTTGGTCTTGGGCTGCACCACCTCGCCGCTCTCTTTCAGATAAGTAGCGTTGTGGTTATTGAGGTACATATCTTTCCGGCTCACACGCGAGAAGAAAGCGGCGAAGCCGTAGAAATCATCCTGCGACCATTTTTCAAATGGATGATTATGGCAGCGCGCGCATTCGATCTGTAAGCCGAGAAGCACCTGGCTTACGTTCACGCCCGATTCTTCCGGTGTGATCTCACGGCTGACGAAGTAGAAATTGGAGATCCCTTCAAAATCGTGGCGGCCCAGGCTCACCAACATTTCCCGGACCATCTGGTCGTACGGAATATCCTGCCGCATCTTGTCGCGGAACCAGCGTGCATAGGCGCCGCCGCCTTTCTGGCCGGCTTCGTTGTAGCCCGCGCGGAACATGTCGGCGAAACGCATGGCCCAGAAGTCGGCCCGCTCCGGACGATCGAGCAGCTTGTCGATTTCCTTCTCCCGCTTTCGCGGATCGTTCGAATTGAGAAATGCGGAGACTTCTTCGAGCGTGGGAGGGACACCCACTGTGTCCAGATACACGCGGCGCAGGAATTCCTCATCGGTGGAGAGTTCGGACGGGATGACGTTGATCTGCCGCAGCTTGGCGAAAACAAACCGATCAATGTAGTTGGCCTCCGGCACGGGCGGATAGTTCTTGAGCGGCTGGTCTTTCACCACAATCACCGGTACCGCGGCCGCACGGCCCAGCGTACGAGCCATAATGGCAGTTTCGCCCTGTGTTTCGGCGGTCACCAGCCCGCTTGGATTCACGGCGGCAATCGCGGCGATATTGGAACTGAACCGGACCACCTTTGTGAGGTCCCGCACGGACCCATCGTTATACTCGCCAACCGCCACCAGATTGACGGTGCTGCCCAGGCCAACCATGCGCCACTGCGGCGGATACAC
>JANXXV010000515.1 GCA_025350445.1 Bryobacteraceae bacterium
CATCAGTGGGAGCGCGCCCCTTGGAGGCGTCACTATCGCGCTGCAAAGTGACAATGCAGCGTTGCAGGTTCCCGCCACCGTGACGGTTCCGTTTGCACAGACCACCGCTACTTTCACCGCTGCCCCTTCGACCGTCGCCAATACTGTGATTGTGAAGGTGACCGCTTCTCTGGATGGCGTGATCAAGACCACCTCGGTCACTCTGAACCCGTTGTTCGTTCTGACACTAGCGCCAGACACCGTCACCGGGGGCAGCGACGCCACGGGGAAAGTGACGCTTACCGATGCTGTTTCCTCCGGCAGCGCGACCATTCAACTGCAGAGCAGCGACATCACCACTGCCCGGGTGCCGGGTTCGATCAGCATCAGCGCCGGCCAGCTCTCGGCTCAGTTCACGGTGCAAACAACGCCGCCTGTTTCTAATCGGACAGTGTCCATCACAGCCATCTATCAAGGCGCGGCGCAGAGCAAACCGCTCACGGTAACGTCCGGCTTGCAGGGTGTCATCAGCAAGCTGGAGATCGCACCCGCCACGGTGAAAGGCGGCGCCACCGCTACCGGCACTGTCACTCTGGCTCGCCCGGCGGGCGCTACCGGCATCAGGGTTTCGCTCAGTTCCGACAATCCACTCGCAGTTGGATTGGATCTGTTTGTGACCGTACCCGCCGGCATGAGTTCCGCCACATTCCCGATCCGGACCAGCCCCGTCGCTTCCCCGCGGATTGTCATGATCACCGCCGCAGTTGGCGACACGTCGAAGACGGCGGCATTAACCGTGAATTGAAGCGATACACAATCTGTTTACAAAATGTTTACAGGTGCATCCAGCGGCGTTCCGTACAATGGCAACCAGGGTGTCTCACGAAGGAAACTGCGGGTGCGGTTAGCAATACCGGCTGGGGTTGGTTAGAATCTCGGATACACGAGATGCACACTATCCTTGTCATTGACGATGATGAAAACCTTCGCGACACGATCATTGTATTACTGGAACAGGAGGGATTCCGGACCCTCTCCGCGGCTGATGGGAATGTAGGCCTCGAAAAGGCCCTCACCGCGAAACCAAGCTTGATTTTGGTGGACCTGCGCCTTCCGGGCAAGAGCGGCGTGGACGTCTGCAAGGCGCTTCGCTCCGCACGCGATTCCACGCCGATCATTGTGCTCAGCGCCGCCGGAGACGAAATAGACAAAGTGCTGCTGCTTGAAATCGGCGCCGACGACTACGTTGTCAAACCTTTCGGCACCCGCGAATTGCTGGCGCGAATTCGAGCCGTGCTGCGCCGTGTTTCCCCGGAGGCCCATCAGATTCTTTCCTTCGCCGATACGCAAGTGGATCTGCAACGCCGGGTGGTTTCGCGCAAAGGCGCGGAGCTGAAACTCACGCCCGCCGAATACAATCTGTTGACGTTCTTCCTGCAAAACCCCGACCGGCCGCTCACGCGCGACATGATTCTCAATTCTGTCTGGGGTTACGAATCTTTCCCTAACACCCGCACCGTGGACGCGCACGTCGTGCGGTTGCGCCAGAAGCTGGAGCCCGAACCCGATTGTCCGCGCCACTTCCTGACCGTTCACGGCGTGGGATATCGCTTTCTACCCTGAGGTGCTTCGATGCCTAGGATCGTACTGATTGTCGAGGATACGGAATATTGCGCTACGCTTCTCGAAGTCGCACTGCTATCCTTACCCGGTATAGAACTGCGTATTGCAACCACGGCTCAGGAGGCGCTGAATTTGCTGGACAACAAGAGTACGAACATCGCCGCCATGGTGACCGATCTTCACATGCCGCGGATAGACGGGTTCGATTTAATCGCCCGCGTCCGCTTGCTGCCGCGGCACCTTCATTTGCCGATCCTGGTCATCAGTGGAGATTCGGATCTGAACACTCCTGAGCGCCTGCGCACGCTGGGCGCGGACGCCTACCTGCCCAAGCCTTACTCCCCTGCCGAGGTGCGCGCCACACTTGAGAGACTTCTCAATGCATAGATTTTCAATGTTCTTACTGCCCTCAATCTTGCTGGCGCAAATCAGTCCGGATCAATCGCAAATTCTGCAAAGACTGGAACGGTTGGAGCAACAGAACCGCCTGCTAATGGAAGAAGTGCGTGAACTGCGGCAGCAGATTGCCGCCAGCCGTCAAGAACAACAGGTACCTTCGCTGGAAGAAAGAGTTGACGTCCAGGAGAAGCGCACCGACGAACAATCGCAGACCAAGGTGGAAACGTCGCAGAAGTTCCCCCTCAGCATCACGGGAATGGCTTTGTTCAACGCCTTCGTTACGGGGCGGAACAATAACGGGCAGGAGAATCCGACGATTGCGGCGGTGAACGCGGGCCCGGCCACCAGCGGCGCCACATTTCGCCAGACCATGGTGGGGCTGAAGTACGAAGGTCCGCGGGTGCTGGGCGCCACCATCCGCGGATCGGTGTTGATGGACTTTTTCTCCGGCTCATCCGCCAGCCTCAACCATCTGCTGCGGCTGCGCGTGGCAAACATCTCCATGGACTGGAAAAATCAGAGCCTTTCTGTCGGGCAGGACAAGCCGCTCATCTCCTTCCGCGAACCGAACTCTCTGTCGCAAGTGGGGGTTTCCGCTTTCACCAGCGCTGGTAATCTCTGGCTATGGCAACCGCAGGTACGATTCGAGCAACGCGCCGCTTTTGGAACTAATGCCGGGCTCAGGGCGCAGGTGAGCATCTATCAAACAGTGGAGACTGCTTCGGATGTACCGCAGCAATTCGCGGCGTCGCTCGAACGGTCCCGACCGGCCTTGCAGGGCCGCTTTGAAGTGTGGCGCCAGTTTGAGAACGGCGGCAGAATCGAGATTGCTCCGGGCTTTCATACCAGCACTACGCATGTGGCCGCTACCAGCGTTCCCTCGCGGCTGTTCACGCTGGATTGGTCGATTCAACCTTTGGTGAAATGGAAACTGACAGGCATGTTTTTCGCCGGAGAAAATTCGTCCAATATGGGCTCGCTCCGGCAGGGCTTCACGGTGCTGGGTCCGCGCAATGTAATCCCGGTGCATGGCTCCGGCGGGTGGGCGCAGCTTTCCTACTCCGCCACCAATCGCCTGACATTCAGCGCAACCAACGGCCAGCAGGACGACCGCAATGTGGACCTGCGCTCGGGCGCCATCGGAAAGAACCTGCAGAACGCCGCCAATCTGCAATACCGGCTGGGGCCGAACGTCTTTCTGGGGTTTGAAGCGTCGCAGATCCGCACTACCTATCTGGGAATTGGCAAACGATTGAATAACCACTATGATCTTGCGCTGGCATATCTTTTTTAAACTGCGCTCGCCGGTCCGGCAACTCCATCCGGGCGCCGGCCGTCAGGGCGTGCAGCACTGGGACTTATGCAACTAGGGGCCGGCACAGCGGTTGCGATGCTAACGATGGCGGCGCTGGCCGGCCGGGCGGCTACCGTTTCCGGACGAGTGGAGTTGCGGGATTCGAGCGAGCCACCCGTGGTGAAGTCGCGTAACTATTCCGGTGTTGTGGTCTGGCTGAAGCCGGCAGCCGGCGCCGCCACATCTCCAGGACACGCGCGGATGGTGCAGAGCGACAAGCGATTCTCGCCGCACATCCTCGCCGTCGCTACCGGGACGAGAGTGGATTTTCCGAACCTCGATCCAATTTTCCATAACGCCTTCTCCAATTTCGACGGGCAACTATTCGATATCGGGCTCTATCCGCCCGGGGGCACCCGGTCGGTGAAGTTCGATCGGGCCGGCATTGCGCGGGTGTTCTGCAACATCCATCCCATGATGAGTGCCGTAATCGTGGTGGTGGACGCCCCCTACTTCGCCATATCGGGTAAAGACGGAGCTTTTCAAATTGAAAATGTGCCGCCCGGGGAATACCAACTCCGCGTATTCCACGAACGCGCCACGCCGGAAACGCTGGACAAACTAGGACGCCGCGCTTTGGTGTCCGGCACTGAAACCACCCTCCCGCCGATCTCCATTTCCGAAAGCGGATATTTGATGATGCCGCACAAGAACAAGTTCGGACGCGAGTATCCGCCGGCATCGGAGGAAGGCCTAACCTATCCCGGTGCGAAAAAGTGATCCGCGCGCGTCTGGCCCGCATCTCGCTCTTGTGGAAGATTCTGCTATCCACATCCCTCACTCTGGCCGTTCTATTGCTGGTTACCGGAAGACTGGTTCAGCAGCGCGTTGTCCGCATCACAACGCTAGGGCTGGAACAGGAAGTGCAAACCAGCCTCCAGTCGTACGAATCGCTGTGGCGCGCCCGTGCGCAAATGCTCTCTTCCATCAGCTTGCTGCTCAGCACCATGTCCGATGTCCGTGCGGCCTTCAGCACGGGTGACCGCGCCACCATTCAGGATACGGCTGGAGAAATCTGGTCGAAAGTGTCTGAGGAAGACGCCATATTCGTCGTGGCCGATCCTCGCGGCCGGGTGCTTGCCTCTCTCGGCGGGAATCCGGAAACAGCGTTCTTACAGGATCTGTCCATTGTCCAATCGGCGGCGTCGA
>JANXXV010000275.1 GCA_025350445.1 Bryobacteraceae bacterium
CGATGTCGTCACTTTTTTGGCCTGGCGAACGGTATCATTTAGCGGTCTGTTCGGGCTCCCTGGGCGTTTGCGGCTGATGATTCGTAAAAGCTCCAGCTTTTGGGCGGATCGCGCCTATGATCCTAAATCCGGCAGTTGGAGTCGCCCAAAACCGGATAGATTCTTAGGCCGCAAGCACTTGTAGCGGAATCGGCGATCACCCGATTGGTGATCCGCTGGGCAGTTCAAAAGCTGAGGCATTTCAGCGCCCTGGCATGATCTGCAGGATTCGAACTGCCGTATTTTAGGATGATGCAGGCGTGATGGGTGTCCGCCCGGAGCGGGCGGACCATAATGTGGCTGCGAAAGCGCACGCGCCGGAATAGGTTCGTCAGAACTTTGGAGATCCGAACCCGGCGCTGGGTAAAATAAGCAGCAGCATTGGGTGTAATGGCTCACTTGCCAAGGGGCGGGGAGATCGGGGACCGATATTATGGGTCTCTTCAATTTGGCCACAACCGTGCAACCGTCCACCACGCAGTCTCCACGTGCGAGGTGCTAATGGAATATCAGCGGCGCAGTTTGGTGCGATGGCTATTAGGAACCGGTGTTGGCGCATCCATCGCGTCGTTCCTCTATCCGGCGATCCGGTTTATGGATCCGCCCAGCATCCCCGAAGCCTCAGTGAATGAAGTAGCCGCCGGCAAGGTGCAAGACCTCAAAGCCAATAGCGGCAAGATCGTCAAATTTGGAAGCAAGCCTGTGCTGCTGGTTCGGGTTGACGACAAAGAATGGCGCGCGTTTTCCGCCGTCTGCACGCATCTGAACTGTACGGTTCAGTTTCGGGACGATACGCACCAGATCTGGTGCGCCTGTCACAACGGCACCTACGACCTGAACGGCAAAGTTATTTCCGGGCCGCCCCCGGCGCCCCTGGAAGAATTCACCGTTCGCCTGCGCGGCGATGACGTGGTGGTGGCGCGGAGAACTTAACCCAATGCCAACTGAGCCGGTAATAGGTACGGAAAGCGAGCCCAGTTGGCTCGACGAGCGGCTGGGGTTGGCTTCCATCCGTCAATTGATGGGGCACAAGATGGTGCCGCGGCATTCGGCTAGCATCTGGTATTACTTTGGCGGCATCACGCTGTTTCTCTTCGTCATCCAGGTTCTCACCGGCATTCTGCTGCTGCTCTACTACCGGCCCAGCACCACGGAGGCTTACGAGAGCGTTCAATTCATTGTGTCGCGGGTGAAGTTCGGATGGCTGGTGCGGTCGATCCATAGCTGGTCGGCAAACCTGATGATCCTGGCGGCGTTCATTCACATGTTCAGCGTGGCGTTTCTCCATGCGTACCGGCGGCCGCGCGAAGTGACTTGGCTTAGTGGCATCGCGCTGCTGGGAATAGCGCTGGCATTCGGATTCAGCGGCTATCTGCTGCCGTGGAACAAAGTGTCCTATTTCGCGACGAAGGTGGGAACGGACATGGCTGGGAGCGTGCCCGTCATCGGTGAATATGTGGCGCGGTTCTTGCGGGGCGGAAATGATGTGGGCGGGGCGACGCTGACACGTTTTTTCGGGTTTCACGTTGCGGTTCTTCCGGGTCTGATGACGCTTATGTTGATGGTGCACCTGATCATGGTGCAGATGCACGGCATGAGCACGCCGCCCTGGGTAAAGAGCCTGCAAGCCCGGCAAATGCCCTTCTTTCCGAACTTCTTCCTGCGGGAACTGATGGCGTGGTACGGGGCACTGGCAGTGCTGGGCGCTTTGGCGGCGCTGCTGCCATGGGAACTGGGCGAAAAGGCGGATCCATTTGCGCCGGCGCCGGCGGGCATTCGGCCTGAGTGGTATTTCCTGGCGCCCTTTTACACGTTAAAGCTTATTCCAAGCCATATCTGGCGGCTGGAGGGAGAACTGGTGGGGCTGCTTGGATTCGGGCTGCTGGCATTGTGGTGGGTTGCCGTTCCGTTCTGGGCATCCACGCGGGACGGCTTGGGCCGAACCAAATTAGTGACCGGAGGGGGTGTGCTGCTGATCGCCTATCTAGTCACTTTCTCCGCACTGGGGTACTGGCGATGAAGACACTATTCGCATTGCTTGTGTTTGCGCTTGCAGCGATTGCTAAAGACTCCTGCCTGGAATGTCACTCCGCGCTCGATGGCGACTTGAAAACGCCCGCGGATCGCTTCAAGAACGACATCCATGCGCAGGCGGGATTTCACTGCACGGATTGCCACGGTGGCAATCGCGAGGCCGACGATCCTGAGCAGGCGATGAGCAAAGGCCGCGGCTTTGCGGGCCACGTTAACCGCACTGCCGTGCCGAAGCTTTGCGCGCGTTGCCATAGCGATGCGGCGGTGATGAAGAAATTCAAGCCGCAGGGGCGGGTGGATCAGATGGCGCAGTATGCGACGAGCGCGCACGGCAAACGCCTGGCCGCGGGGGACGAATCGGTGGCCACCTGCATCGACTGCCACAGCGTGCATGATATTCGCGGGGTGAAGGACGCGCTGGCACCTGTCTATCCACCGCGATTGCCGGATACGTGCGGGCGCTGCCACGCCGACGCGAAGCACATGGCAGGCCACAAGCTGCCCACCACGCAGTTAGCGCAATACCGCGCCAGCGTGCACTGGGAAGCGCTTTCGAAAGGCGGCGATCTATCGGCGCCGACTTGTGCTTCCTGCCACGGCAATCATGGCGCTACGCCGCCCCAGGTTAGTTCGGTGGCGGCGGTTTGCGGCACGTGTCATGCCTTGATGGAACAGCTTTATAGTAAGAGCCCGCATCAAGCCGCGTTTGCCTCCATGGGATTGGGTGGTTGCACGGTTTGCCACTCCAATCACGAAATCAAGAAGCCCTCGATTGCGATGCTTTCCGGCGAGGGCGCGGTATGCGCCCAGTGTCATGACGCAGCTTCGGCGGGCGGATCGGCAGCGGTTGAGATAGCCGGTCTGATCAGCCGATTGGGTGAGGCCCTGGACAAGTCCGATGCGACCCTCACCCGGGCCCGAAACTCCGGCATGGAAGTTTCCGAAGCTCAGTTGCGGCAGATGGAAGCTCGTGAATCGCTGGTGAAGGCGAGCGTGGCAGTGCATGCGTTTCAGGTTGCAACAGTTAAGAAGCCGGTTGACGAAGGATTCGCCATGGCCGCCGAGACGCTGCGCGCGGGCGAAAGCGCGCTGCGGGAGCGTGACACCCGCAGAGTGGGGCTAGGGGTTGCGTTGGTTTCCATTCTACTGGCCATGGCCGGACTTTGGCTGGCGATTCGATCGCTGGAGGCCAAACAACCGCAAAGCGACAACATGATCGGGAGGTGAACTGTGAATTTCAGACTGCTGTTTCTGACGATGACCATCACCTGCGCCGCTTGGGCGGCCACCGGCCCCGCAATGCAACCGGCGAGCAGCGCCGAAGTATGCGGCCGCTGCCATCGAGGGATCTACGATTCCTGGAAGACGTCATCCCACGCCGACGCCATGCAGAGTTCGCTGTTTCAGGACTCGCTGCAACTGGCGGAAGGAGACTTTGGTCCCAAGGCGCGCAAAGTGTGTCTCGGCTGTCACGCTCCGCTCGCCATTCAAACCGGAGATCTCGGTCTGGCGCGGAAAGCGAGCTGGGAAGGTGTGACGTGCGATTATTGCCACTCCCTTCGCAGCGTCAGTCTGGAGGGTCCGAACCCCACCGCTACTCTGACGCCTGCGCTGGTCAAGAGCGGACCGCTGAAGGAAACCTTTCCATCGCCGCACGGAACGGTCTACTCGGCCGTTCACACTACATCGCTGGTGTGCGCGCCGTGTCACGAATATAAGAACGCCTTGGGATTCCCGGTGTTGACGACGTACTCGGAGTGGCAGAGCAGTTCGTATGCGAAACAGGGGAAGCAGTGCCAGTCATGCCATATGAATCGTGTGTCCGGCGAGGTGGTGGATCCACACATCCAGCGTTCGAGCGTGGCCAGGATTAATCTTCATCAGATGCCCGGCAGCCATTCGCTTACGCAATTGGCAAAGGCCGTGAAGGCACAACTTTCCGCTTCGCGCGAGGGAGACCGGCTGAAGGTGGTTGTCAACATAGGCAATCAGAGCGCGGGGCACTATCTGCCTACGGGGTCGCCACTGCGCCAGCTTCTGTTGGAGGTTCGGGCGGACGACGCACGAGGGCAGAGTTTCCGCGGAGAGCGAGCCTACGCGCGAACGGTGGCCGACACGCACGACACGCCGATTCTGCGTGAGCACTTCGCGTTTGTTAAGGCCACCAAGGTGCTAACCGATACGAGGCTGGCACCGGGTGAGAACAGAACCGAGACGTTCTGGTTTCCAATATCCACCGGGGGCCAGACGCGCGTGAAAGCGACGTTCTGGTATTACTACTCGCCGCTGGCGAAAACGGAATCGCAAAAGCGTATTGTTTTTTTGACTCTCAATCAATTGGTGCAGTAAACATAGGAGGCAATCGTGAATGTGTTGAGAACCGCTGCTATTGTACTGGCGCTGGGCGCTGTGAATGCGTGGGCAGGGGCTGAGGATGGAAAGGAGGTCTTCGCCAAGTCCTGCAAGACCTGCCACGGCGCCGATGGGCAGGGCAACCCTACAATCGCCAAGATGATGAAAGTTGAGTTCAAGGCGTTGGGCTCGGTTGAGGTACAGTCGCTATCGGACGCCGAACTGAAAGGGGTGATCGCCAAAGGGAAAGGCAAGATGAAGCCGGTGAGCGCTTTGAACGCCAGGCAGAACGATGATGTGATCGCCTACATCCGCACGTTGAAGAAGTGACCGCGGACGCCGCCGGATGGGTGGGCTGCAATAGTATAGTTAGAAGCGCAAAGGCCGCTTCCGGCGGCGCCAATCGAACTAGAAACTCGGCGGATTTGGCCGCCGGAAGCGAGTCCGTCTTGCGCGAGTTCCTCAA
>JANXXV010000611.1 GCA_025350445.1 Bryobacteraceae bacterium
CCGTCGCGGACGTAACACCGGTTATCAGCACGGAAGATTCGTCCCTCAACGATGTCAAGGAAGCCTCGCGCATCAGCTCCCTGCCTATGCAAAATCGAAGCTTCCTCAACATCCTGAATTTCACTCCGGGCGTAGTCTCCAACAGCTTCGCCGGCCAGGGTCAAGGCTACACACGGGTAAACGGACTCCCCGGTGGATCCATTGACTATCTGGTGGACGGCATGACGGCGTCGGAACGCTACACCAACGAACTGCAGCGCCTGCCCCAGCCTATCCCGACGATTCAGGAATTGAAGGTAAGCACGTCCAACTCCACGGCCGAATACAGCCGTCCTGGAATTGTCGAAGTGGTCACCAAGAGCGGTACAAATGATTTTCACGGTGAACTGTTTGAGTTGCACCAGAACAGCGCATTCGCGGCGAAGACGTTCCATCAGCAGTCGGTCAATTTTCTGGTTCGCAACGAATTCGGCGGCAACTTCGCCGGCCCGGTCTGGGTGCCGAAGCTCTACAACGGGAAAAATAAGACATTCTTCTTCGTAGATGCCGAAGGCATTCGCCAAAGCTCCGCCGCGCAGGAGCGCTACGTCGTTCCCCTCCCCGCATGGAAGGCCGGCGACTTCTCCAATTACAAGGATGATGCGGGCAATCTCATCAAGGTTTACGATCCGCTCTCCACCCGTTTCGATCCGGCAACGAAGAGCTACGTTCGCACCCAGTTTCCCGGCAACAAGCTTCCCGCCGACCGCTTTAATCCGGCTGGAAAGAAGGTTGCCAGCTATATCCCCGACCCCAACGTGAACATTGCTTATTACGATGGACAGAACTATCAGAATCCCAACGCAGGCCTGAAAGACTCGCGCACACTCGTTACGGCGAAGATCGATCAGATACTGGGTGCGAATCGTCTGTCCGGCCGCTACACCTATACCGACCAAAGCAATCCCGGTCCAAAATATTTTCTGAACCCCGAAGCGCGTCTATTAGGAGGCCACAACGCCGCGCTATCTTTCACCGAATTGATCACGCCGTCGCTGGTAAATGAAATTCGTGCCGGGGTCCAGCGCTTCCACGCCTATCGCGGTCCGAAGATAATCGACCCGGCAATTACCCAGACACTGGGCCTACCCACATATCCGGGCACGGTCGCATGGCCCGGAATCTACTTCGGCGACAGTTGGACTCCAAACGGCTACTTCGATGGAATCGACCGCGACAATCCCCAGGACGCTCCAAATCTCACCTTGAACTTCGCCGATAACCTTTCCTGGACACGCGGCAAGCATGAATTTAAATTCGGCATCGCCGTGCAGCGCAGTGCCGTCAACACCTTTGAAACCGGGCAGCCTGGAGGCGACTACGCCTTCTCCGGAAGCTTCACCGCGCTGATGGATCCCGCAGCCGCCGCGCAGGGCACCTTGAATCAACCGGTAACCAACACCGGCGCCGCGCTCGCCGATATGCTTCTCGGCTACACCGACTATTCGGCGCTGAATCAATATCCGCGCTTCTACACCCGCCAGACCGACTATTCCGCCTATGTGCAGGACAACTGGAAAATCAGCCGCCGTCTCACTTTGAACCTCGGTCTCCGTTATGAGTATTGGACTCCATTTTCAGACAAGCGAAACCAAGCCTCCAACCTCAATCTGACTGCTGCCGGCGGCCCCGTGGTGGTCTACGCCGGTGAAGGCAGTCTCGCCAGTCATGGTTTCCCGCAGGCAGTTGTCGATGCCTATACCAAAGCAGGCCTCAAATTCCAGTCGGCCGCCGAAGCCGGCGTGCCGTCTTCGCTCTGGAGCATGCAAAAAAACAATCTGGCTCCTCGCATTGGCGCGGCTTACCGCATTGACGAGAAGACCGTCGTCCGTGGCGCGTATGGCATTTACTACTGGGTGATGCCGCTGGTGCAATATCACCAGAACACTCGCCATAATCCGCCATTCAGTTACGGCTTTACCAGCAATGTGGATGATAACGACAATACCGCCGCTGAACTGGTCTTTCCGGTTGGCGGCACTGCCTATTCCAATCAGTCGCCGAACGCACGGACGTTTGGAAACACATTCATTACCCCGAGTGCTCTGTCGATTACCAAAGGCAGCGGGTTCGCGATTTTGCCTTGGGAGACCAACTACAAAACGCAAGCAGCCCAGGAGTGGAATTTCACGGTTGAACGCGCTCTTCCCGGAAGGCTCGGCGCCCGAGTCTCTTACGTCGGGAACCACGGCAGCAATTTGGTGAACTACGACCCAATCAACGTACCCGTTCCCCGCTCGCAAGCGCCCGCCGGTGCGAGCGCCCAGCAGCGGCGAACCTATGCCGACTTTTCTTCCTCCAGCACTAGTTCCATGGACCTGATGCGCTTCATCGGCTACTCCAACTCCAATCAACTCCAGACGGAAATCAAGAAAAGCATGTCGAATGGATCAGTCATTCAGGCCTTCTACACCTTCCAGAAAACGTTGACCACGGCGGAGGGTTCAAACAACTCCTTCGGTGGGCTGGAACTGCTGCCGGGCGGGCTGACCGCAAACGCTTCCACCGACGCCCGTCTGCGCGGCATTTATGGCCGGGACAGCGGACTCCCCACGCACACCTTCAGCGTAAACGGAAATTACGAGCTACCCTTCGGCCACGGCAAGAAATTCCTGTCGAGCTCCGGCGGGCTGATAAACCGGCTGGTTTCGGGCTGGAACACATCTGGCTTCTACTACTTTCGCAGCGGGCTGCCGTTCTCGCCCTACTACTCCACTCGCGGATCCAGCACAGTGCTGGCGCCTGGCAAGACCGGAATACTGCCGGCGGACCAACGTCAGGCAGCGGGGTGGTTTAATCCCAGTGTGAATCGCGCGGATCAGGGCAAGGCCTACAACGGAGAGACGTTTATCCGCCGCGCCAACACGCTGGACAACGATTTCCTCAACAACATTCCGAGGAACTACATGACGGGTCCCAATTTCTACAACGTGGATACGTCATTCTATAAAATCACCCCGATCACGGAGCGATTCAAACTCCGCATTGAAGCGCAGATCTTCAATCTGCTAAACCACAAAAATTTCGGACTTCCCAACAATGCCGGCATAATCAACGGCGGCGTAGGTCTACCGAGAATCGTGCAATTCCAAGGCAAGCTAGAGTTCTAACCAGAACCGAAGGAGGGCGGGCGCCCTCGCCCGCACGCGACCCCCAAGTCGCGTTCTCCCAATCGACGGGAGGGCCAATCAGCCCTCCCAAACACCCAAATGAGCCCCAAACCAAATCACCTCCTTTTTGTTCTAATCCCCCTATTCCAAGCCCACGCCGGGGAACTAATCCTGCCATCCCCCGCCACAGACCGCAGCGGCGAAGTAACCATAGGCTACCGCCTGCCCACACCGGCAACAGCCAAAGGAACACTCGCAATCCGCTGGACCGACAGCCTGGGCCGACTAATAGAACAACGGACCGAACCCATCCAACTCCAGGACGAATCCGAGGTCAAGTTCACCCTGGACACCCGCCGCGCAGTAGCAATGAAGAACAGCCTCAGCGTCCAACTCGCACTCCCCGGCCGCAAAGACGACGAAGCCCAAACAACCTTCATAGCGACCCCGCAAGACCGCACCTGGCAAGACTACGCCGTAATCATGTGGCAACCCTACCCAAGCGAAACCCTCCCAAAACTCCAAACCCAAAGCATCAACGGAGGTCAACACAACGGCCGAAACGGCTCCCTACCAGAAGCCCTAATCGCAAACAACTTCCGCTGGTACTCAGAAAACATCGGCACCGATTTCTACTCGGAATATCACCGCTACCGCCCGGACCGCACCCAGAACTGGTCATTCCTGCAAGCCAAGGAACTCTATGCAAAAGATCCAACCAGCAAAGAAG
>JANXXV010000624.1 GCA_025350445.1 Bryobacteraceae bacterium
CGGGGCAGGAAGTACCTCCGGCCAGATCGCTGGATGGAAGCCAGACGGGCCTGGGAATTCAGACGGGCAAAGCCGATTTGAACGACAGCAATCCCGATGCAGTGAATCCCGGCGGGGTGCCGTTGTTCAAGAACGGCGCCATGGTGGGCGGCGTGGGTGTAACGGGTGTTCCTCCGGATGTAGCGGAGTATGCGGCGTTCTCCGGAGCCGCGGGAGCAGGTTTTGGCCCTGCCCCGGCATCTCCGGGCGTTGTCATTATCGATGGCATCGCTCTTCCTTTCGTGAACCAGACCACCGCTCCGGCCGGCGTCTCTCCAGGGTCGTTTGAGGGCGGCTGGATTGTGCAGTTTCACGATAGCCCCGGACCTGCTCCGGAAGGCGATTTGGTTGCTCCGCGCGACGGGCCGTTAGGCGGGCTTGCCAAGGCTGAAGTGCGGCGGATTATCGACGCAGCCGTCGCGCGCGGGAATCAAACCAGGGCTGTAATCCGGCTTCCGCTGGGATCGAGAGCCCGATTCGTAATCGCGGTGACGGACCTGGATGGAACCCTGTTGGCGCTGCACCGCATGCCGGACGCCACCATTTTCAGCATTGATGTGGCAGTCGCCAAGGCGCGCAATATGATCTATTTCAACGGCCCGGACCGGAAGGATAGCGAACTTCCCGGCGTGCCAAAGAATACCGCGGTTACGAACCGCAGCATCGCGTTCGGCTCGCAGCCTTTCTATCCGCCCGGCATCGACTACAGTGGACCCGGTCCGTTTTTCGAGCTCTACAAGCGCGATACGCTGAATCCGTGCACGCAAGGCTTGCAGGATTCTAACCTAAACCAGAGTGGAATCGTGTTCTTCCCGGGAAGTCTTCCTTTGTATAAGAACGGAAAACTGGTGGGCGGCCTGGGCGTCAGCGGCGACGGCGTAGAGCAGGACGATTTTGACACCGCAGCGGCGGCGGAGGGCTTTGAGGCCGCGGAGGCAGTGCGTGCCGACAGGCAAATCGTACAGGGCGTTCGTCTGCCCTACCTAAAGTTTCCGCGCAATCCGCTCGATTGATCATTGCCAGGGCTCGTCATTGAATTACCATGTCAACTCGCACCGGCCGCCCGCTCGCCCTTAGTGTTGTATCCCGCGTAATTTTTGACAACAGCCAAGTCGGCTTCGGCGGGCCGGGCCTGCTTGAACTCGTTTGGATTCCGAGGCAGGCGCGGCAGAGCCGGACGAGGCGTCCGGCTCAGTCCCGGGGGACTGCCCCACGGGCAACCGCCCGTAGGCGCTGATGGACTTACAACTCACTTGGGGCGCGGTGGCGCTTGCGGCAGCCGCCGGATTGCTGTGGGGTCTGGCCCGGCAATACCGGTCTCGTCTACGATATTCCCTTCTGCTTTTGGCCGCGTGTTTCGTGCTGCTGGCCCTGCCTCAGCGCCAGCCCTGGATGCACGAAGCGGCGCTTGCCCTGGCCCAACTGGTCGCGCTGCACGTTCTATCCATCCTATTGTTTCGGATCCTCTTTCACCGCTTCGGCTTGCCGGTAATTGTCAGCGACATCGTAGTCATCGCCGGCTACGCGGTGATCGTTCTCACTTTGCTGGCGAGGCTGGGCGTCAACGTTTCCGGCCTGATTGCCACTTCCGCAGTCCTCGCGGCTGTCATTGGACTTGCGCTTCAGGAACTGCTGGTCAATGTGATCGGCGGACTTGCCCTGCATGCCGATGGAGCAATCCATCAGGGAGTGTGGATAAAGTCCGAGCACGGCATCGGTAAGGTGCGAAATGTTCGGCTGCGGCACACGGTGATCGAAACCCCCGACAACGACGTGGTGCTGATCCCCAACCATGCGCTGATGAAGGTTCCGGTCACCATCATCTCGGATCGCCGCCGCCATTTGGTGCGTTTCCGCATCGGCAGCGGGCATCGCCCCACGGCGGTCATCCGGATTGTGGAGAAAGCGCTGCGGGCCTCGGCCATCAAAGGTATCGCCACTGATCCAAAGCCGGAATGCGTTGTTTTCGAGGCGCAGGTGCAGCACATCGAATATGGAATCTACGCCTGGGTCACCACGCCCGGCCATTCCGATGCACCCCTATCGCGCGTGCTGAGCCGGGTTTATTTTGCCATGGAACGCGCCGGGGTTCCTCTCGCGTCAGTTCCCACGGAACTTCACTTGAAGCGCGCCAAGGCAGCCGAAGACCATGAGACTATGGCCACCGCCGCGCTCCGCCAGGTTCCAATGTGGCGTACTCTAACTCATGAGGAACTCCAAATCCTGGGATCCCGCCTAAAGCACTTGCACTTCGCGCCGGGCGAGACCATTGTTCACCAGGGTGACAGCGGGGCCTCGATGTTCGTAATCCTAGGGGGCAGCGTGAGCGTCACTTTGGCCGGAAAATCGGGGCACGTGGAAGAACTTGCGACTCTGGAACCGGGCAGTTTCTTCGGAGAAATGTCGTTGATGACGGGCGTTAGACGGACGGCATCCGTGATTGCCGTCGATGAGGTAGAGTGTGGTGAGCTCGAAAAACACGATGTTGCCGATATCCTCCGGCGGCGTCCGGAACTGGCGCAACAGATCTCAGATCTGCTGGAAAAGCGCCAAACCGCTCTCGCGTCATTGCGCGAGAAATTGCAGAACAAACCGGAAACGGAGAGTAAGTCCGATCTACTCGCACTTATCCAACAGTTTTTTGGTATTTTGAAAGCAACCGGCGAAGGATAGATGATGCCGCAATCCTCGAAAATGAAGTTGCAGTTTTGGGGCGTCCGCGGCTCGATTCCTACGGCCGGCCGGGATACGTTCGAGTATGGCGGCAACACCGCCTGTGTCGAAATCAGGGTACCCGATCAGGACATTCTGATCGTGGATGGCGGATCCGGGATTCGCAATCTAGGTATTGCGCTGAACGAGGAATTTCAGGCCAGCCCGCTGTCCCTGCACTTGTTTCTCACCCATTTCCATTGGGACCACATTCAGGGATTGCCCTTTTTCTTGCCGCTCTACAACGCAGCCAACAAAGTAACGTTTCACTCCGGCCGCGCGCCCGCCGAATCGCGCGAGATTCTGGAAGGCCAGATGTCCACTCCGTATTTTCCAGTGAACTTCGAGTTGCTGACGGCGAAGCGGGAGTTTGTACGGGCCGGTCCTGATGTATTCCGGCATGGGCCGGTCACGGTGGAAGCGTTCCCGTTGAATCATCCGCAAACGGCGGTTGGGTATCGTTTTGAATGCAACGGAGCGGTGGTTGTTCACGCCAGCGACTGTGAGCACGGCGACAAAAAACTGGACTCCGTATTGCGGCATTATGCGCAGAACGCGGACGTGTTAATTTACGACTCCCAGTACACGCCGGAAGAGTACGAAATCAAAAAGGGTTGGGGACACAGTACGTGGCTGGAAGCGACGGAAGTGGCGAAAGAGGCCGGTGTGAAGCGACTGGTGCTGTTCCACCACGACCCTTCGCACAGCGATCAAATGATCCGTGAAATCGTGGACAGGGCACGGCTTCGTTTCGAAAACACGATTGCGGCGCAGGAAGGCTGGAGCATCGAACTGTAGGCGGTTCGCCGCAATACCGAAGTCATATATAATTGAAGTGTTTCTCCTGAGGGCTCCCCCGTCGATGCAAAGAGCTAAGTCGAAGTTCCTTTTTCACCCCGCCGCGCTGGCGCTATTGTCTGTATCGCTTGCTTCGGCTGCCGAGACCGGCAACGCTTCGTCCGAGTTCTTTGAAACGCGCGTTCGTCCGGTGCTCGCCAATCGCTGCTACGTCTGCCATTCGACAACGCCCATGGGCGGACTTGCCGTCAACTCGCGCGCGGCCCTGCTGAAAGGCGGCAGTACCGGTCCGGCGATTGTGCCGGGCAATCCCGACGAGAGCCTTCTAGTCCAGGCCGTCCGGCATACCGGCGGCAAACTGCAGATGCCATTGCAGCAGGCCAAGCTCTCCGACAGGGAGATCGACGATCTTGCATCGTGGGTGAAGTCCGGCGCGGTCTGGCCCGAAACTCCGGTGCCGGTCGAAGCCAAGAAGACCGCCGCTTACGTCATCACACCGGAACAGCGCGCGTTCTGGGCATTTCGGCCCGTCAGCCGGCCTGAAGCGCCCAAGGTTCGAAACGAGGCGTGGGTAGGCTCGCCTATCGACCGCTTCGTGCTCGCGCGCATGGAAGAGAAAGGCCTTGCACCCAACAAGCCTGCTGAGAAACGCGATCTGATTCGACGCGCCTCCTTCGATCTGACCGGATTGCCGCCGAAACCGGAAGATGTTGATGCGTTCGTGAACGACCGTTCCCGGGACGCCTTCGCGAAAGTTGTCGATCGTCTTCTAGCGTCTCCTCAGTACGGCGAGCGCTGGGGCCGCTATTGGCTGGACGTTGCCCGTTACGCGGATGACAAGTTGAACAACGACGTCATCGACCCGTATGCGAATTCCTTCCGTTACCGCAACTGGGTGATCAACGCGCTCAATAAGGACATGCCTTACGACGTCTTTATCAAGGCGCAGATCGCCGGGGATCTTCTGGAAAACGGAAAGAACAAAGAGTTGGCCGTGGGGCTCGGCTTCTACGGCCTGAGCCCGGAAATGGTGGATGATCGCGTGGACGCAACCACCCGCGGCTTTCTAGCAATGACCGCCGCCTGTGCGCAGTGCCATAACCACAAATTCGATCCCATCCCCACCAAGGATTTCTACGCCATCCAGGGGGTCTTCAGCAGTACGAAGCGATCGGAGCTGGATCTGGCTCCGGCTGACGAGGTGGCCGAATACAAGAAGAAGGCCGCGAAGGTGAAGGACCTGGAAACCCGCATCCAGGATTTTCTGCATCAGCAGGCCACGCAGATGG
>JANXXV010000644.1 GCA_025350445.1 Bryobacteraceae bacterium
GGTATCGGCTCCGGATCGATATCAAACAAGAGCGGCGATTCGGTGGGGGAGGGTTTGCGAACCTTTTTCACCCCTCCATTTTCACCTCCGCACCCGCAGGGTGCAAGGAAACCGTCCCACTTTTGTACCACCCGCTTCGTCCGGAACCAGTCCCATGGCCCTTCCGGCGCAACTCAATGGCCGCAATCGTAATTCGCGACTCCGCTTATCGAGCGATTAGGGCTTTGGTAAGCTCATGGCAGGTAAGGAACGCGATAAGTTCCTTGGGAGCTAAATCGTAGATACTCTCCATGAACTTCGCTCGAAAGTTCATGGTTCGCTGGACCCGCCAAAGCGTGGGTGGCCGCTACACTGGTATTACGAAAGCGATCCCACGAGCCGGTTCGAAAAGTCGTCGAGCCCGAAAGGCTGCCCCTGAATACGGGCCGGCTTGCAACCGGCATTTCTTGATTCTACATCTTCGGTGCTATCGACAATCCGAAATCGCGAATACTTGCTAGGCTGGACCTTCTTCCGCAAGAACCGGCGGGATAGATGCGCGACGGCTCAGGTTGCTACTATCCGATTCAATAACCGGATTGCTCGAGGTGCGCTGACTCATGCCGCGGGAGCTACCTCAATTTCCTTGGCAACACTGGTGGGCGCCCCGAAATCGCTTCCCGAATGTTCACTTCCGTTTCCTCCAAACTTCTCCCGGTGCTGACGCAGCCCGGTAGATCGGGAACGTATGCTGCCCAATTCGATTTTGCCTGCTCGAAAATAACGGCATATCCTGGGTTCATTCTTTCGCCTCCAAATCAGCGGCTCTAAGGATCGACTGCAGTGCCCCTACCGGCAGTTCGTCGCCCGGCTGTGCAGGAATAGTGACTACGTTCGGCTTCGACGGGTCCTTGTAGTGGTGATGGCTGCCGGACGTCCGCGCATGCCGCCAATCATATGATCGAATCAGACGGATCACGTCTCGAACCTTCACTCGTCTTCGATTCTAATCCGGGTTTCCCTGGAAGCGCCGCCGCCCGTCGTGTCCACGCAAACGGCACGCAACGGGCTTACTGTCCTTTCGTAGGCAAAAAGCTCGCGCAGTTATTTCCGTAAAGAAATTCCCAGCTCCCTCAGGTTCTTCTCAGGTACCGTGTTAGGGGCGTCACACATCAGATCCGTGCCCTTCGCGGTCTTGGGGAAGGGGATTACGTCACGAATGGACGTTTCTCCAGCCAGCAGCATCACCAGCCGGTCCAGCCCGAGCGCCAGTCCACCGTGCGGCGGAGCGCCATATTCCAGTGCTTCCAGAAAGAAGCCGAAACGATGCTTCGCTTCTTCATCGGAGAACCCTAACGCATTGAAAACTTTGGCCTGAATGTCCCGGCGGTGGATACGGATCGACCCCGATCCCAGTTCCACCCCGTTCAGCACCACATCGTACGATTTCGCCCGGCACCGCGCCGGGTCGCTCACCAGTTTGTCCAGATCGTCGTCGTGAACCGACGTGAACGGGTGATGTGCCGCATTCCACCGCTTATCCTCTTCGTCCCATTCGAACATCGGGAAGTCCACCACCCACAGAAACTTGAAAACCGCCGGGTCCAGCAGTTTGTGTCTGTCGTTGTATTTTTGGCCGGCGAACAGCCGCAATTGGCCGCAGGCCAGGAAAACTGCCTGCTCAGGAAGGTGCCCCTTGGGTTCGCCAGCCCAGCTGGCCAACAGCAGAAGGTCGTCTTCAGTGGCTCCAGCGCGTTCCCGCACCATTCCCATCGGCTCGGCGAAATCGCGCTCCAAACGCTTGGCATCGTCGTAGACACGTAAGCCGCGATCGGCTCCGTACGCCTTCAAATCGTCCCGTTCCTTGCGGCTCAAAGCGCCCGTCTTCGGAATCACGATAGCGATCAACGGCAGCCCCGCCGCCGACAGCGCCGCTTCCGGGAACAGATCTTCCACGCTGTAGAACGGTGGCAACCGCATGTCCGGCTTATCGCTGCCGTAGGACTCGATAGCCTGCTTATAGGTGAGCCGCGGCAACTTGGCGTCAATCGTAAAGCCTGCCGCCGCGCAGATCCGCTGCACCAGCGGCTCGACTACCGCGTAGATGGTTTCCTGCTGCGGAAACGACATCTCGATATCAATCTGCGTAAACTCCGGCTGCCGGTCGGCGCGCAAGTCCTCATCGCGGAAGCAACGCACAATCTGGAAATACTTGTCGAACCCGCTGATCATCAATAGCTGCTTGAAAATCTGCGGCGACTGCGGCAACGCATAAAAGTTACCGGGCTGCACACGGCTGGGAACCAGATAATCGCGCGCGCCTTCCGGCGTCGATCTGGTCATGAACGGCGTCTCAATTTCCAGGAACCCCTGCGCGTCCATATACTGCCGCACCGCGAACGCCACCTTCGACCGCAGCATGATGTTTCGCTGCATCCGGGGCCGCCGCAGATCCACATAACGATACTTCAGCCGCGCGTCTTCGCTCACGTCCACCGTATCTTCCATCGGGAACGGAGGCGTGCGCGATTCGTTCAGTATCCAAACCTTCTCCGCCACAATCTCCACCTCGCCCGTCGGAATGGCGGCATTAATCGTATCCGCCGTGCGCAGCGCCACCCTGCCTTCAATCGCAACCACGTACTCCGATCGCAACGCCTCCGCTTTATCGTGCACGGCCTCATCGGTACCGGCGCTGAACACGATCTGCGTCACACCTTCACGATCGCGCAGATGGATGAAGATCACCTTGCCTAAATCGCGGCGGCGGTGCACCCAGCCCATGATAAGGACGCGGGATCCCGCGTCGGAGGCGCGCAACTGCCCGCACATGTGAGTACGCTGCAATTCGCCGAGAAAGTCGAGTGCTACTGTTTCTTGCATGTAAATTTGTCTACCAGTTCCTGGCGAGTCAGCGTTTGCTGCTCGCCGGTTTCCATATTTTTAAGTTCGTAATGGTCGTCAAATACCAGCATCGCATCCACCGCGCCGGCTTTGTTCGCCTGCTCCAGCAGCTTCTTCAACTTCCCCGGCGCGGCCAGCTCCACACGCGTTCCGGAGCGGCGCATCTCCCGTGCCATCAGCGCGCAGTCGGAGAATTTCGAGTCGTCAACCGGCGCGATGAATAACGTCAGCCGGTCCACCTCGGAATGCTTCTCCTCAACGCTCATCACTAGCCGGTCTTCCCCGATGGAAAAGCCGATACCGGGCGCCCGTACCTTCGAACCCAGCGCCTCTGCCAGCCCGTCGTAGCGCCCGCCTCCCAGCACCGAGTTCTGTGCGCCCAACGATCCATGCACAATTTCGAAGGTAGTCCGCGTGTAGTAATCCAGCCCGCGCACCAGGCGTGGTTTCACCGAATAGGCAATGTGCCGCTCATCCAGATATCCCTTCACCGCCTCAAAATGCACTTTGCAAGACTCATTCAGATATTCAAGAATAGACGGCAGCGCTTCGATGACCGGTTGATCCTCGGGCACTTTGCAATCCAGCACCCGCAACGGATTGGTCAACATACGGCGCTGGCAATCGCGGCACATAGTGGGCGCCACGTCTTTCAGTTTCTCCAGCAATGCGGCGATGAAGACAGGCCGGCACTCCGCGCATCCCACCGAATTGAGCAGCAGTCCGAAGCCGTCCAAACCGCAGGCAGTGAGAATCTCCACCACCATCTCAATCACCTCGGCGTCCACCGCCGGCGACTCCGAGCCGATCGCTTCAGCCCCAATCTGGAAGAACTGCCGGTAGCGGCCCTTCTGCGGGCGCTCCCGCCGGAACATCGGACCCATGTAATACAGTTTTTGCAGTCCCGGCGCCGTGTCCAGACGGTGTTCGATGTAGGCACGAATCACCGATGCGGTATTCTCCGGACGCAGCGTCAAAGATCCGCCGTCGCGATCTTCGAATGTATACATCTCCTTGCTGACAATGTCGGTTTCCTCGCCGACACCCCGCGAAAACAGCGCCGTTTCTTCGAAAATCGGCGTGCGGATTTCGTGATAGTTGTAGGCGCGCAAGACGCGCCGCGCCACCGATTCCACGTGATTCCAAACCGCGCTGGCGGGCGGCAGAATGTCGCGCGTTCCTTTTACGGCACGAATCAAGCGGGTTCTGTGTCCTTTGTTTGATCCAGTGGTTGATCCATTGTTTGATCCAGGTAGATTCCTCGCGCCGTCACGTAGTGCTGCGCGTTCACCCGGAAACGCTCTTTCTCTTCGTCCGTAACCTCGCGCCGGATCTTCGCCGGCACGCCCATCACCATGCTGCCGGCCGGAATCTGCATGCCTTCCGGAACCACCGCGCCCGCCGCAATCACCGACCCCGCACCCACCCGCGCGCCGTTCAGCACAATAGCGCCAATGCCAATCAGGCTTTCATCCTCCACCGTACAGCCGTGCAGCACCACCGAATGGCCCACAGTCACCCGATTGCCCAGTGTCAAAGGAAACAGCCCTTCATCCACATGAAGCACCGAATTATCCTGTACGTTGGTCTCCTCGCCGATGCGAATGCGGTTCACATCGCCGCGCAGCGTAGCATTTGGCCAAACGCTGGACCGTTCGCCGACAACCACGTCGCCAATCACCTGGGCACTTGGATCTATATAAGCGGAAGCGGCAACCTTAGGCAGGACGCCGCGGTAAGGACGAATCATGACTTAGGAGTTTAACTGTCCATGCTATCACATGGCTTTTATATCCATGGTCCGGTCTAAACCGAAGGAATTGAGGGATGGAAGAACTTCATCTGGGGCAGACGCCCTCGCCTGCGCCCCCCGCCTGTTGTGACCGGAAATCCACTAGTGTAGTGTCCCAGAAATAGCTGGACAGGCCAAGTCGTATCTCACCCGAGGGGCTCACCCCAAAATCCGCGTTTATCCGCGTCCATCCGGTGCCAATAATTCTGCGCCGTCCATGATGAGCTCCCGATCAACGCTGGTTAACGCAGAAGTATTCGATCTGTCCAGCTAATTCGTAGACACTACACAACAGTCACCCTCCGCCTTTGAGCCAAAGGTCTTCCCGAAGCAAGTGTAGCGATACAATCGAACCATGGTTCTCTGTGTTCTCTTTCTAGGGTTTGCCGCCAGCTTACTAGCCCAGAAAGCCCCATTCACCGCGGAAGCGATGATGAAGATCGCCCGCATCGGCGAGCCGCAAATTTCCCCGGACGGCAATATCGTCGCGTTCACCGTAGAGACCGCGGACCTGGACGCGAACACGAAGCCCAGGCAAATCTACGTCGTCCCCGTGGCGGGCGGTCCCGCCGTACAGTTGACCAGGGAAGGCATCAACAGTCGGCCTCGCTGGATGCCCGATTCCAAATCGATCGCCTTCCTGTCGAGCCGCGGCGGATCGGCGCAGATCTGGACCATGACCGCCGTCGGCGGCGACCCCAGGCAGATCACCAGTCTGTCCACCGAGGCAGCAGATGTGACTGTCTCCCCGGATGGCAAGTGGTTTGTGTTAACCAGCGAAGTCTACCCGGATTGCCCCGACGACGCCTGCAACAAGACGAAAATGGAAGCCGAAGCGAAAAATCCAGTGAAGGCGCGCGTCATCACCTCCCTCCTTTACCGGCACTGGCGCGACTGGCAGACCAAGCGCAGGAAGCACATCCTGGTTGTTCCGGTAACGGGTGGCCCAGCCAAGGATCTAACGCCCGGACAGTTCGATGTACCCGCGTTTTCTCTAGGAGGCCCCGACGATTTCGTAATCTCGCCCGACAGCGCCGAGGTGGCATACGTTTCGAACCTGGACCCCGCCCGCGCACTCAGCACCAACACCGATATTTTCACCGTGCCGATCGGCGGCGGCGAAGCGAAAAGGCTAACCGTGGGGCCCGGCGGGGATCTTTCCCCCCTGTATTCCCCGGATGGGAAATACATAGCCTACCGCTCGCAATCGCGCGCCGGATACGAGGCGGACCGCTGGCGGTTGGCGGTGATTGAGCGCGCCACAGGCCGCCTGTCGATTCTAAATGACGGACAGGACAGGCCAACGGAAAGCCTGGCATGGTCGCCCGATTCGTCGAAAATCTTCTACACCGTCGAAGACCGCGGCCGCAGCAATATTCAGGTGATTGCCGTAACCGGCGGTTCGTCGCGCGGCGCCGTTACCGGGGCCAGCCACCTCGACGATATTCTGTTCACGCCCGACGGCAAAACAATGCTCTACACCGAACAAAGCGGTTCCAAGCCGGTCGAGATTTTCCGCGCGTCTTCCGGCGGCGGCGCCCCGGTGGCCTTGACCCATCTAAACGACCCGATTCTGGACGCCTGTCAACTGACCGCACTCGAAGAATTTTGGGTGGATTCGCCGGACAAGACCAAAATCCACAGCTTCGTAGTAAAACCTCCAGGTTTTCAGGCCGCCCGCCGGTATCCCGTCGTTTTTATGATCCACGGCGGCCCGCAAGGCGCCTGGGGCGAATCCTGGAGCTACCGCTGGAATCCCCAGGTGTTCGCCGCGGCCGGGTATGTCGTCGTGATGCCAAACCCCCGTGGATCTATCGGTTACGGACAGAAGTTCACCGATGACATTAATTCCGATTGGGGCGGAAAACCGTTCGAGGACATCATGGCGGTGGCCGACCACGTCGCCGCTCTGCCGTACGTCGACCCCGACCGCATGGCGGCGGCCGGCGGCTCCTACGGCGGCTATATGGTGGACTGGCTCCTCGGCCACACCCAGCGATTCCGCGCGCTGGTTTCCCATGCTGGAGTATTCGACTTGAAGAGTATGGCGGCCGAAACCGAGGAACTCTGGTTTCCCCTGTGGGAATTCAAGGGCATGCCCTGGGACAACCCCGACATTTACGAAAAGCTCTCCCCAAGCACGTTCGTCAAGGAATTCAAGACGCCGACTCTGGTGATGCACGGTGAGCTGGATTATCGCGTGCCCGCGGGGCAGGGAATGCAGCTTTTCTCCGCACTGCAATTGCAAAAGGTGCCTTCGAAGATGGTGCTGTTCCCCGACGAAGGGCACTGGATTTTGAAGCCGCAAAACTCCCTGCTCTGGTACAAGACGGTACTGGATTGGGTGGGCGAATGGACCGCCAGGCGTGCTGGGCCCGCCACCCCGTAGGGCGGCCAAAGCGGTTGTCAGAGTTTCGCAGGCCACTTCCGCCGGCCATGAAAGACGGCGATAAGTTCCCCGCGATCTCCAGAGATGCGGTAAGGAATAACGTAGGGGGCGCCGGACACCACGAGTTCTCGAGTCCCCATCAAACGCCCGGGCCTTCCCAAATTGGGCTGGGTTTGTAGAAGAAAAACTGCCAGCGGAATCCGCTCTGCGGTAACGGCCGCGTTTCCCTCAGGGTCTGCGGCAATAAACTTTCGTAACGAGACCAGATGTTGGATCGCCCTCCGGGACCAGACGACCTTCATCGTGGTGCTTTGGTCTCATTGGCGCTAAGATAACAACGTTTATTATTGGAAATGTTCCGGATTCGATTCATCATCTACCGCTTCCTAACGGTCGCGGCTCAGAAGGATCAATCGGTTAACCGAACCGCGACCGTTAGGGAGTGGTACTACGATGTATGCAGTTTGGCT